>NZ_LZKY01000317.1:0-21494 GCF_001673055.1 Mycobacterium sp. 1245801.1 | reverse complement strand
TCGTCGGTGATATCGAGGAATCGCGCGTAGGTCGACCCGCCGACATTGTTGACCAGAATGTCGATGCGACCGAGGCGCTCCATGGCCGTGCTGACGACCCGCTCTGAATCCGGACGACTCATCGCGTCCGCGACGAGCGCCAGCCCCTTGCCGCCGGCGGCCTCGATACCCGCAATCGTGCCAACGATATCCGCCTCGGTCCGCGCGGTCCCGACCACGGTGGCGCCCGCCTCCGCCAGCACCCGGGCGATGCCCGCACCCACACCCTTGCCGGCTCCGGTGACGATCGCGACCTGTCCGTCTAGCCTGAACTGCTCCAACGCCATGCCGGCTCCTCCGATGTGCGGTGTGGTGCGCGTTCAATCTATGAATATTGCTGACTAAAGTCAACGAACTTTGGACGCAGATATCCGCCGTGGCGGGTGGCGCTCGACAATGACACGTTGTGCAAGCGTTTTTGGTCGACACACGGCATACTGGTCGGGGTTAGCCTCGAAATCCTGGCATGAGTCAGGTCAACCGTGAGGGAAGCAATGGCTGTGACGGACCGGCTGTCGGCACGAGAAGCTAAGCGCCTGCAGACGCGGGAGCGATTGATGGGCGCCGCAATCGGCGAGTTCGCCCGCGCCGGGATGGCCGAGGCCGACGTGGGGGCCATTGTGGCCGCGGCCGGCGTGGCCCACGGGACTTTCTTCTTCCACTTCCCCACCAAAGAGCATGTGCTGCTGGAGCTGGAGCGCCGCGAAGAGGACCGAATCGCCAAGCAGTTCGCGCAATTCCTGAAGTCGAAGCACGACCTCGCTGCGGCATTGAACGAGGCGGTCCGATTGGTCGTCGGCTTGGAACGCCGCCTGGGCGATCGGCTGTTCAATGACTTTCTCGCGCTGCACTTCTCCCAAACCCGCCCGCAGACCGAAGACGGCAGGGATCACCCGCTGATCGTCTTGGTCGCCCGGGAGATCGCGCAGGCCCAGGAACGCGGCGAGACGGATGCCGAGGTCAATCCGATGAACAGTGCGGTGTTCTTCTTGCTGGGTCTGTACGCGCTGTTGATCACCACCAACCACTGGCCGACTGGCCACACGCTGCTGGAAGACTACGTCGAGAGGACGTTGCGAAGCTTGAAACCCTGACCCGTCGGGTCAGGGCCGTATGACGCCACGCAGCGGCATCAGCCCGAGTTCCCGATGGGACATGAACCCCGGCGGGGCGTCGCAGACCGCGGGAATGGCGTTCGCCGGGCCCATCGCGGTCCAGGTGTAGCCGGGCAGCGCGTAGCCCCCACCCGGGTCCTGCGCCCCCTGCAGGATCAGCTCGGTGGACGAGTCGCCCTCGATCACTATGCGGTAGTGGTAATGCTGAGGCCAATCCTCCTGCGGCTCAATAGCATCGAAGGTGTCCATCGTGTATATCTCATGAAAGATCACGAGGGGCTTGCCCTCTACCCACGCCGTCCACTTGTGGTGCTGGCGAGCGACCGTGCCCTTCTTGATCACGCCCTTGAAGCCCGGCATATCGCTGGTCTCTCCCCCTTCGAAGGGAATGTCGCGCGTGGCGTGCCCCAGCTCCACCTCAGTCGTGTATCTCTCGACCGTCTTCCCCATCCCCTCGACAACCATTGCCATGGACTGTGCGAACAATGGCCACGCCTGTCCCAACAGGTTCGGGCCGTCCTCGAACCCGGCCGGGTCGCTGCCCATGCCCATCTCGTGCAGGTACTTCAGCGTGTCTCGACCGAAGTTCACCACCTCGTAGATGTGAATGGTGTCGATTTGACTGACGATTCGGGCCAGCGTCAGCACGAGTAGGTCTCCGGCGAAGCCGGGGTTGACACCACCCGCATGGAACGACGTGCCACCCTCGTGGCAGGCGGCATCGATCTTGTCGATGTCCGCCTTGCTGTGTTCGGTTCGATACCACCAGGCGCCGCCGGAGGCAACGACGTTCTTGCCCCCGCGCAGTAGGCGGCACACCTCATCGGGGTCAGACCACAGCGGCGCATAGAACACGCAATCGGCGTCCAGTGCCTCGATGGCGGCCTTGTCGGTGGTGGCCCGCACCCCCGTCGGCGCCTTGCCGCAGAGCTCACCGGCGTCCTTGCCCACCTTCTCCGGACGGTTGCACAGCACCCCGACCAGTTCATAGGCAGGATTGTGCACGAAATGGCGGAGCGCAATCGTGCCGACATTCCCTACGCCCCACTGGATTACGCGATACTTCTTCTCGGCTGGCGGCTTGGGTGTCATCGCTACTCCTTTGCACGCACCGACAGCGCTACACCGGGTGCACCGTTTCCGCCGCCGGCACACGAGGCCACACCGGCTGAGCGCTCGCTGAGCGTAGGCGTCCGGTGAAAGCCGTGTCAACGATTGAGGGCTGACTTATGTCAGTGTTGTTCGGCGTGTACCTCACACGCCGGGGTGCCCCGCGACGGGCGGATTGGCTGGTTGCGCCGCGCGATAGCACCGTGAGAACGGCCGGCGACCTGGTGCACCCTTTGAGATTCACAAAACTCTACCGCCTATCTTACGCTGACTACAGTCAGCCTGTTATATTGCACAAGCCGATTGGATCAGCAGACGGGGAGGGTTCGTGAATCTGCCGAGGCTGCATCAGCGCAATGCCGGCAGTGAGGCCACCACCGCCGGCTCAAACGGCGCTCCCCCAACGAGTCTGACCATCGACGAACATCTGGAACGGTCGCAACTCGCGCAACGCCAGGCCGACAGATGGCTCATCTCCGGCAGTCTGCTGATCGGCACCGCCGCCCTGGGCGTCTTCGGCTTGCCGCTGTTTCTGTGGGGCGTGCGATTGCTGCGCCGGGCCCAGCGCGATGGCCTCTCCGTTCGACCGATGCTGGTCACGTTGCTCGGCTATCTCGTCATCATCGACGCCGCCATCAACACCGTCGGATGGGCCCTTGACCTGGTGGCGAACCACACCATCCTGGCCCGGGTGTTGCTCAACGGGTGGGGCAACATGTTCGACGCCGGCTACTTCTGGCACTACAACGAGCTGTGGGTCGGCGGCGCGGCCGGACCGGGCGAAAAGGCTTTGGAGGTCGGCCTCATCCTGACCGTCTTCACCATGCGCATCGCGGCGGCCATCGGATTTCTACAGATGAAGCGCTGGGGCCATCAGTGGATGGTCGTCACCTGCTGGATGGGCGTGGTCATCTGGATCACCTACGTCTTCAACATGACCATGTTCGCCGACGTGCGCTTCGCCGGCGTCGTGCTGCCGGTCGTCGGCTGGTGGCTCTACGACATCTTCTACATCACCCCGTTCCTGGCCATCCCCTACCTGCACACCGTCAACCGCGAACTCTTCTCCGATTGACATGTGCGAGCCGAAATCCACTACGCCACCGAGGAAGTCACATCATGGGCTATCTATGGGAAATCCTTCGCTATGTCGCCGCCTGGGGCGGCACCGGACTGATCATCTGGTTCTGGTACTGGCTGTTCTCCAACATCGGCACGTTCTGAATCGCGGCCCGGGCAGCCGGAACACGCGGGATTCGGCCCATGGTTGAACCTTCCGACGGCCAGGCGATGGCGCTGGAACGGGGTTGCTCCGTCGCGGCGGTCGCGCTCAGCGACCAACGGCGCGAGGGCGTGCGGCTGGTCACCGGGGAACGACGCGGCTTCGGCCTGAACGCGGCCCTGAAGTTCGTTCACGTCCCCTACCCCGCCCCCCAACTTTCAGGGCCCGACTGGACACGCCGAACCCTGACATGTGGCGTGGCCCTGCAATGTTCGCCATCGAAAGAACGCGTCACCGAATATCGCCTCAACGAGCTCTCGGCCCGGGAACTGCGTGCGCTCGCCCTAGTCGAGGCCGGCGTCGCCCTCGGCTGGATCGCGTCACGATGGCCGGGACTGGTCGCCGAGGTGCGTCGACTACTTCCCGAGGTCCGCACCGAGGCCGGTGACATGGCCGCCGTGGAAATGTTCAATCGCGCAATGGCATTGGCGGCCACGAGCCAGGAATTGACGATTCACCCACTGTTGGGCTCGTTGCCGCTGGCGTACACGGCGCCGCACGGATTGGCCGACAAATTGCGACGCAGCTTCGGCAGGATGCCATGGACCACGACGCAGAAGCGTTTGCCGCGGCCGTACTCGGTTCCGGTCGGCGGCGACGGCGGGGTCCGCAACCCCAACCTGCCGCCGCCGAGCCGGCCGCAGGACAACGATCTCGACGTCACGCCGGAACACCGGCCCGGCATTCCCTACCCCGAATGGAACATGTGGACACAGCGATTCATGCGTGACCACGTCGCGGTCGTCGAGCATGCCGACGGACGGCACGCCCGCGGGCCGGTGCCGGTGGCCGTCGACGTGCGTAAGTGGTTCGAGGAACACACCCACCGCGCGATGACCAACCGCCTCGAAGACGGCTCCGACCTCGACGTCGACCAATACGTCGATCACTACATCGATCTCGCGACCGGCGAGGCGAAGGAGCCGAAGGTGTTCCGTGATCTGCTGCCCAGCAGCCGCGACGTCACCACCGCCTTGCTGCTCGACGGCAGTTCGTCGCTGGGGGTGCACGGCGGCCGCGTGTTCCAGCTGGAGTTGTCCTGTGCCGATGCGCTTTCCCGCGCCATGACGCTGGCACACGAGCGCCACGGCGTCTTCGTATTCACCGGCAACACCCGTCATCGAGTCGAAGTCCGCTGCCTGAAGGACTTCGACGACCGCCGATTCGTACCGCCGAGCGGGCTGGGTTTGTCCACCCGCGGATACACCAGGCTCGGTGCGCCACTTCGCCATCTGACGAGCCGCCTGCTGGCGCAGGCCTCCGAGCGCCGCCTGCTGATCGTCATCGGTGACGGACTGATGTCCGATGAAGGCTATGAGGGCCGGTATGCCTGGGCGGACGCCGCGCACGCCGTCGAGGAGGCCAACGAGGCCGGGGTGTCGATGTACTACGTGGGCGTGGGACCGACCCGCGTCGATCCCCTCCCCGAGGTGTTCGGACCCCGCCGGTCGCAACGGATCCGGCGCATCGAGGAGCTGCCCCGGGTACTGGCCCATGTCCATCGCGAACTGGTCACGGCATGAACGCGACCCGCTGAGGAAGAGATGACCACCGAAACATATTTCGCCAATGGCAACGAAGTTCAGCTGTTCGAGCAGGCCTTCCTTCGCCACATCCCGGTGATGCTCACCGGCCCAACGGGCTGCGGCAAGACCCGCTTCGTCGAGCACATGGGCTCACTGTTGCAGCGGCCCGTGGTGACCATCAGCTGCCACGACGACCTCACCAGCTCCGATCTCGTCGGCCGCTTCATGGTGACCGGCGGCGACGTCGTCTGGACCGATGGCCCGCTGACCCGGGCGGTCAAGGCCGGCGCGATCTGCTACCTGGACGAGGTCGTCGAGGCGCGCCACGACTCCTTGGCGATCCTGCATTCACTTACCGATCACCGGCGGTCGCTGTATCTCGATCGCGCCGGCGAGGTGGTCAAAGCGCCCGCGCAGTTCATGCTGGTGTGTTCGTACAACCCCGCCTATCGCAGCTCGCTCAAGGAGCTCAAACCGTCGTTCCGACAGCGGTTCGCAACGCTGGCAATGCACTACCTGCCGCCCGACCGGGAAGCCGAGGTGATCGTCGCCGAATCCGGAATTCCGTTGGCTACGGCGAGGCGGCTGGTCGGATGCGCGGTCGCGATCCGCACCGCAGACCAAGCCTTCCACTTCGAGCCGCCCTCGACCAGGGTGCTGGTCACCGCTGCCCACCTGATCGCCGCTGGCGCAACGGAATTGGATGCGGCCGACGCGTGCATACTCGCGCCACTGAGCACCGACGGCGCCGTCACCGACGGCCTTCGCGAAGTCGCGGCTGCCAGCCTGGGCGCCGCAGACGCATCGAGTAGTTCTTAGAAAGGAGCAACGGCATGGACAGACAAGAGCAGAAACGCAAGAGGGCGCTCATCGTCTTCCAGATCTTCATCTACGGCTACCTGCTGGCCATGTTCGGCGTCCAGCTGTACATGTCGTTCGCGCGGGGGTGGTGGGACCTGTGAGCCTTGATGCCGCGCAGACGAATTCGGTCGGCCTCGAGGATCATCACGACGAATCGCGCCGGGCTCAGCGGCGTGCCGACAAGTGGATGATCGTCGGCGCCGCCCTGATGGGCATGTGGGCGCCTGGCCTGATCGGGTTCCCCATCTTCATGCGTGGGGTGTGGCTGCAACGCCAAGCCCTGCGCGACGGCCTGTCGGTCCGGCCGATGATCGTGACCCTGATCGGCTATCTCACCCTGATCGACGGCATGCTCAACAGCCTGGGCTGGGCCCTGGACCTGGTCGCCAACCACACGTTGATCAACCGCGTGCTGATGGTCGGCTGGGGCAACATGTTCGACGCCGGCTATTTCTGGCATTACAACGAGCTGTGGATCGGGGGCGCCGCCGGGCCGGGCGAGAAGGCCTACGTGGCGGGCCTGATCCTGACGGTGTTCTCCATGCGGGTGGCCGCCGCGATCGGCTTCTTGCAGATGAAGCGCTGGGGCCACCAGTGGATGGTGGTCACCTGCTGGATGGGCGTGGTGATCTGGTCGGCCTATGTGTTCAACATGACGATGTTCGCCGACGTGCGCTACGCCGGCGTCGTGTTCCCGGTCATCGGCTGGTGGCTCTACGACATCTTCTACATCACCCCGTTCCTCGCGATTCCGTACCTGCACACCGTCAATCGAGAAATCTTCTCCGACTAAAGGAGCCATGCCATGACCGCACCGTCGACCACCGACGACAAAGACCCGGCCGCCGGTCTCGAGCCCGGCACCACGCCGTACTACGCCCGCATGCACAAGTGGATCAAGCGCGCCGTGCTCGTATGCCTGGTGGCGCTGGTGATCGAAGGCGCCTTCACGCTGCCGTTCATGGCGGTCTACTACGGATACCCGACCCTGAGCCTCACCCAGATCTGCAGCGAGCTACTGAAGATCCGGTATTCCAACGACACTTTGGAGTGCAAGTACCCCTACCCGCCGTTCGGGCCGCCCGAGGGCGCCGAGGGCAAAGCCACCGCCCAGGACGTCTGGGGCATCCAGCCGATACCGAAGTATCACCGGCTGGGGTTCCGCGAACTCGTCAAGATCCACAACGACAGGCTGGCCCGGCAAGCCCAGGCGGCGCCGCACCCATGAACGGACTGAACCGTTGATCCATCGGGTCGTTCAGTGGACGACGGGCAACGTCGGCAAGAGCTCGGTCAAGGCCATAGTCGCCAACCCGACGCTCGAGCTCGTCGGCTGTTACGCCTGGTCACCGCAGAAGGCCGGACGTGATGTCGGCGAGCTGTGCGGGATCGGACCGCTGAATATCAAGGCCACCAACGATATTGATTCGCTGCTCGCGCTCGAGCCGGACTGTGTGGTCTACACCCCGATGTTCGCGGACGTCGACGAGCTGGTCCGCATCCTCGGCGCGGGCATCAACGTGGTGGGCACCGCCGGGTTCGTCACCGGGCACTATCTCGGTGCCGGACGCGAACGCATCGAACGGGCCTGCGCGGACGGCGGATCAACCATCTTCGGCAGCGGCATCAATCCCGGCTTCATCCAGCTGTTCGCCATCGTGTCGGCGGGTCTTTCGGACCGGGTGGACAAGGTCTCCATGCTGGAATCGGTCGACACCACGATCTACAACTCGCCCGCGACCGAAATACCCATGGGCTTCGGCTATCCCATCGATCAACCGGACCTGCCGGCCATCACCGAGCAGGGCTCCGGCATCTTCGCCGATGGCGTGCTGTTGATCGCCGATGCGTTGGGCGCCGACCTCGACGACGTGCGCTGCGAGGTCGACTACGCCCAGACCACCGAGGATCTGCACCTGCCCGGGGACTGGACGATCAACAAGGGATGCGTCGCCGGTGTGGACGTCCGCTGGAAGGGGATTGTCGCCGGCCGGGAGATCATCGAAATCCGCGGCCGGTGGCGCAAGGGCCAATCGCTGGACCCGGATTGGCCGCTGGACATGGGTTACACGATCGAGGTGCAGGGCCAGCCGACCATCAAAACAACGCTGAGTTTCCTTCCCCCACCGGACTTTGCGGGCCAGACCCTGGACGACTACATCATGTTGGGGCTGACCATCACCGCGATGCCAGCGCTCACCGCGATACCCGCCGTCGTCGCCGCCCCTCCCGGGATCGTCACCTACAACGACCTGCCGCTGCTGCTGCCGCGTGGGGTGCTGCGCGCCGATTCTCGATAGGAAACGCCGATGCCTGAAGAACCCTCGCTCCATCACGTCGTGTTCGCCGTGGCACCGGAACGACATGCCGCCGCGGCACAAATGTTCAGCGATCTGGGATTCGTCTTCGAGCCCCTGCAGTTAACCGAGCTCGGCCTCGACATCCACCTCGACTGGAGTCGGGGCATCGAGTTGATCAGCCCGATCCCGGGATCGACCGGCGAGGTTGCCGTTTCGGTGACGGAGTTCTTGGAGCGCCACGGCGACGGCGTGTTCACCGTGGTGATCGGGGTTCCGGAAGCCGCTGGCGCCGACGCCGTCGCCGAACGCTACGGCGCGACAAGGCGATTCCGACAACACATGGAGGGCGAGGGCACGTATCTCGACGAAAACGACGTGTCGATCCTGGGACTGCCACTGACTTTCCTGGCGACCAATATTCCGTGATTGGAGACGTCATGGCTGGTTTCGGCGCCGACCGAAGTACGGCCAAAGCGCTACCAGCCGAGCTGATCCGGCCGAAGGAGACACGATGACCGTCGACACCGCAGCACCGAGCGTCTTCGACGCCGGCCTCCCGACGCTGCACTACGACATCACGGACACCGTGCACGAGGTCGCCCCGCGCATCCGCGAGGTGCGCACGCGGTCGCCGATAGCCATCGGGCCGCTGGGACCCGAGGTGCTCGGCTACGAACTCGCCCGCGGGATACTTCGCGATCCCCGGTTCGTTTTCCCGCCCGGCATGCACATGACCGCTCGCGGGATAACGTCGGGCCCGCTCTATGAACGGGTCCTCGGCACCATCCTGGGCATGGAAGGCGAGGAACACCGACGGCTGCGCGGTCTGGTGTCCAAGGCCTTCACGCCGCGGGCGTCGGCGCGCATGGAAGACACCATCGACACCGTGATCAACGAGTTGATCGACCAGGTCGCCTCAGATGGCCGAACGGGCCGATGCGACTTCGTCACCGACATCGCCCGGCCGTACCCGATCCCGATCATCTGCGCGCTGTTGGGCGCGCCCCCCGAGGATTGGGAGCAGTTCTCGCTGTGGGCCGAGGACATCTTCAAAATCGTCAGGTTCGACTCCGACCTGGCGAACGAGCAGCACATCGTGATGCGGGCCTGGGATGAGTTCGACGCCTACATCGACGACATGATCACCGAGCGGCGGGGCCGGTTGACCGACGACTTGATCTCCGAACTGATCCGCGCCCAGGATGACGGCGACCGGCTGAGCAACGCGGAGATGCGCATGCTGGCGTTCAGCATTCTCAGCGCCGGCACCGACACCACCCGCAATCAGCTGGCCGCGTGCATGCACGCGCTGTGTGACCATCCCGATCAACTGGCGATGTTGCGCGACGATTCCGGCCTCGCGATGCGAGCCGTCGAGGAATGCATGCGCCACTCGCCGGCGGTCTGCACCACCCTGCGCACCGTCCTGGACGACGTCACGTTCGCGGAATACACGTTTCCGGCGGGCACCTTCATTTCGGTGAATACCTTTGCGGCCAACTGCGATCCAGAGGTCTATCCGCACCCGGACCGGTTCGACATCACCCGCGAGGAGCCGCCGCCCATTTTGACGTTCGGCGGCGGCGCCCATTATTGCCTGGGCGCCAATCTCGCCCGAACCGAACTCGCCGGGGCCCTCAAAGTCATCGCCCGGCGCATGACCAATCCGCGCCGCGTGGCAACGGCACGCTGGAAACCGATGCTGGGATTGAGCGGGCCGGTGGAGCTGGAGATGGAGTTCGATTAGCTCAGCGCGTCGTCCGCGGCCAGCTCGAGCACACGGATCTCGCCGGTGGCTCCGTCGACCTCCACCATGGCTCCCTGCGGCAGTGCCTTGGTGGCGCCCTGGACGTCGACGACACACGGAAACCCGAATTCGCGGGCCACCACCGCGGCGTGCGACATCGGACCGCCGAGTTCGGTCACGACGGCGGCGGCGTAGCAGAACGCCGCGGTGTACCCGACGTCGGTGACCTCTGCGACAAGGATCTCACCGGGTTGCAGGTCGTCGATGGTCTCGGGCCGCACGATCCGCACCCGGCCGCGCACCCGTCCCCCGCAAACGCCGACGCCACGCAACGTGTCCCCGTTGGCCAGCGCGTCCGATGAGGTCGCGGTCGGCTGCCAGCTTCCGCTGAAGACGGTCGGCGGCGCCACCGCGACCAGCCGACGTTGTTCGGCCCGGCGCCGGGCCACCAGCGCGCCGACATCCGCGGGGAGCGCGTCGAGTTCGTCGACGAGCAGATAGAAGACGTCGTCGGCGGCGGTGAACACCCCGGCCTCGACCGACCGACGTCCATATTCGCGAAGCAGCGTGCGTAGCACCCAGTTGGCCCGCACCACCTTGTCGCGGCGGACCTCACGGTCGCGCAGTTGCTGGGTGGCCAGAGCCGCAATGGGCTTGGCGTGCAACGGGATCCGGGGCCGTTGCGGCTGCGGCGCGGACGGCGCGCTCATCGCCCTGGTCACCATCCGCACGAGCAACTCGGGATCGTCGGCGTAGCTGGTGGACCGCATCTCGAGCTCGGCCGGACCACGGTGGCCGATGAGCGCCAGCTCGTCGCGCACGGCGGCATGGAATTCCGGCGCCTCGACGGCAAGCTTGTCCAGCCGGTCGCCCGGTTCGGCCAGCAGCGCCGTGACTTTCGGATCGCGCTGCGCCGCGACCACCAACCGCTGCATCGCCTCGACCGAACGCGCGCTGACCAGTTCCGGTCCGCCGGGCGCCGAGATCTCGCGCCCGCACAGACCACGCAGCAGCACGTTGAACGCCGCGCACAGCAGGAACGAGCCTGCCGCCAGCACCCAGCCGTGCACCACCTGGTCACGTGCCAGTGAGATCAGGCTCAGCAGCCGACGATCGTCGAGCCCGGCGAGGTCGCCGTCGGCCAGGCGTTCCAAGCGATCGACGTCGGCGACGAACTCACGGGTGTCCAGCGGCGCGCCGGCGGACAGGCCGATCAGGTTGACGCCGAACACCCCGATATTGCGGATTGTCCGGAATTGCCTGCGAATTCGGCCGGTATCGGAGTGCGGATGCTCCTCACTGAAGATCGGCAGGGCGGCCATGCTGGGGCCGAAGAACCCGCTGTTGCTTACCACCGTCGTGGGCTTGACGAAAGGCACCGTCTCGGCCATGAAGTGCGCGGTCGTGATGGCGCCGTAGAGCCGGTGGGCGAACACCGCCACCATGCGCATCGCGATTTCGCGCTGGATCGTCCCGCCGGGCCGCAACCGCTCGGCGACGCACACGGCGCTGGCCCGCAGTCCGCGAACCGTCGCCGACGCCGACGCCGGCGAAAACGGGCCGGGCAGCGCCTCAGACAAATTCGTGGCCAAGAAGGTGGGAAAACGGGGGTCGATCGGCGTGTCGAATTCCCCGTTATCCCCCGCTGCGCCCGCCCAAATGGGCTTGACGCCGTCGCCGCTCGGCGCGTCCACCGACGGAAGGTCCTGGATGTTGGCCAGCCGCCACGGCAGCGCAATCACCCGGGCGCCCACGGTCACCCGGCCGCGCACCGCCAGCGCGAAGTCCTGGACGCATTCGCCCGATTTCCACGCCGGCCGGAATGACCATTCGCTTGTCAGCCGCGAGGTGTCCATGAGCGGGGTCCCCCGCACCAGTCGCAGCTCAGCGGGCTCGAGGCCCAGGCGCACGACCGGGCGGTGTAGCGCGGCGGCGAGTTGCCGGAAGGTCAGGTCGCCCGATGCGGCGAGATTCACTGGCCCGCCTGGGGTTTCGGCATCGACGATCGCACGGTTGAACAGCCGGAGCGCGTCGTCGAGGTGGACCACCTGCATACCGCGATCGGCCGACCGGTGGAGGAACGCCGGTAATGCCAGCAGGCGGCGCACCCAGTTGTCGACGCTTCGCCCCAGGATCAGCGCGGAACGGATCGCGACCCATTGCGCGCCCGATTCCGCGAGCAGTTGTTCCACTTCGGCCTTGAGTCGGCCCTCGGCGCTGACCGGGGCCGTGGCGTGGTCTTCGGCCTTCGGTCCTTCTCCCCCGCCGTACACATGGGCCGACGACGCGAAAACGATCCGCCTGGAACCGGTCTCGGCCATCGCGTCGAGCACGTTGCGGGTGCCACCGATGTTGACCTGGTCGTCCTGTCCGGAACCTCTCGCCCACGCGAAGTGGGCGACGACGTCCGCGCCGGCCAGGGCGCGTCGGACCGCGTCGGCGTCGCGGATGTCGGCCGCCACGAAATCCGCTGCGCTCGGCCAGCTTTCGGGGCGGTGACGGGCGATCCCTGCCACGTCGTGGCCCTGGCTGAGCAGCCGAGTGGCGAGGCCGCGGCCGAGCACGCCGCTGGCCCCCGTGACCGCGATTCTCACGTCATGCCTACTCGTCGTCGTCGTCGCGCAATGCAGCGTTGACCAGAGCGTCGAGGTCCATGTCCGCGATGTCCTTTTCGGTGGTCACCGTGGCGGCCTGCGCGGCACCCTCGGCCTCGCTCGCCAACGCCAGCAGCAGCTCCAGCACACCGGCCTGCCGAAGGCGCTTGACCGGAATGGACCCCACGACGCGTTGAATCTCGGCTTCGCCCGGCGCGGCCGCAGCCGCGGGTTGGTCCGACGATCCGAGTAATTCGCGGTACATGTAGCCGGCCAGCGCGGCGGAGTTCGGGTAGTCGAAGATCAGCGTCGGTGAAAGCGCCAGCCCGGTCGCGGCTTTGAGCCGGTTGCGCATCTCCACGGCGGTCAACGAGTCGAAACCGAGTTCCTGGAACGCCCGGTCCGGATGGATTGCCTCCGGGCTGGAGCTGCCCAGCACGGTGGCGATGTTGGCCCGCACCAGATCCAGCAGGATCGCCTGCTGCTCGTCCTCGGGAAGACCTTCAAGGCGTTGCAGCAGAGCAGATTTCGACTTGGCGGCGGCCAACGAGTCATCGACCTGACGCCGCGTCGGGGCGTTGATCAGATCGACGAACATCGGTGGCAAGGTGCCGCCATCGAACTTCACCCGCAACGCCGCGAGGTCGATGTGGGCGGGCAGCATGAACGGCTCGTCGACGATGAGCGCGGTGTCCATCAGCTCCAGCGCCTGGTCCGACGACATGGCGACGATCCCGTCACGCCCGAACCGCGCGCGGTCGGCCGCACCCAGGCCACCGGTCATGGCGCTGGCCTGATCCCACAGACCCCAGCCCAGCGAGATCGCCGGCAGCCCGTGCGCCCGCCGGTGGGCGGCCAACCCGTCCAGGAACGAGTTGCCGGCCGCGTAGTTGGCCTGCCCCGACGCGCCCGCGAGCCCCGCGATCGACGAAAACATCACGAAGGCAGCGACGTCCAGGTCGCGGGTCAACTCGTGCAGGTTCCACGCAGCGTCGACCTTGGACCGCAACACCGACTCGATCCGGTCGGGGGTCAGCGACGTCAGGACCGCGTCGTGCAGGACGCCGGCGGCATGGATCACCCCGGTCAGCGGGTGCTGCATCGGGATTTCGGCGATCACCTTGGCCAGGGCCTCGCGATCGGCGGCATCGCAGGCCACCGTTTCCACGTGCGCACCGGCCGCGCTCAACTCGGCGACCAGCTCCGCGGCGCCCGGTGCGTCCAGGCCGCGGCGGCTGACCAGCACCAGATTCCGCGCACCGTGACGGGTCACCACGTGTCGCGCGACCGCCGAACCGGCCATGCCGGTGGCGCCGGTGATCAGCACCGTGCCGGCCGTCCACGCGTCCGGCATCGTCATCACGACCTTGCCGACGTGGCGGGCCTGACTCAGGTAGCGCAGCGCGGCGGGCGCGCGTCGCACGTCAAACCTGGTGACCGGCAACGGCCGTAGCACATCCTCGCCGAACATGGCCGCCAGCTCGTCGAGCATCTGGGCGATGCGATCCGGCCCCGCCTCGAACAGGTCGAAGGCGCGGTAGCGCACCCCCGGGTGGTCTCGGGCGACGACCTCGGGGTCACGGATGTCGGTCTTGCCCATCTCCAAGAAGACCCCGCCGGGTTTCATCAAGCGCAGGGACGCGTCGACGAAATCACCGGACAGCGAGTCCAGGACGATATCCATGCCGGCCATGCCGGTGACCGCGCGGAACTTCTCCTCGAATTCCAGGCTGCGCGAGTCGGCGATGTGATCGTCGTCAAAGCCCATGTCGCGCAACGTGTCCCACTTGCCGCGGCTGGCGGTCGCGAACACTTCCAGGCCGATGTGCCGGGCCAGTTGCACCGCGGCCATGCCGACCCCACCGGCGGCGGCGTGCACCAACACCCGCTGACCGGGCTTGGCGCCGGCCAGGTCCACCAGCGCGTAGTTCGCCGTGGCGAACACCACCGACGCCGTCGCGGCGGCGGTGTGTGACCAGCCGGGCGGCACCTTGACGAGCAGGCGCTGGTCGGTCTTGGCGATGGTCCCGGTTCCGTCGGGGAACAGCCCCATGACGCGGTCGCCGACGGCGAAACGCCCGTCGGGGGCGGCGGTTTCGATCACCACACCGGACGCCTCGATGCCCATGATGGCCTCGGGGTCGGGATAGAGGCCCAGCGCGATCATGACGTCACGGAAGTTGGCCGCGATGGCCGACAGCGCGACGCGCACCTGACCGGGGCCCAACGGCGCGTCGGCGTCGGGAATGCGCTCTATCCGCAGATTTTCGATGGTGCCGTAGCTGCTCATGCCGAGTCGCCACGGTCCCTCGTCCGGGGGCAGCAGCAGGCCGCCGACGGCGCGGCTGCCGAGCACTCGGGCGGTGTAGACCGCGCCGTTGCGCAGTATCGCCTGCGGCTCGCCGAGCGCCAGCACCGCTGCTATCGCGTCGGAGTCCAGCGGGGCGTCCGTGTCGACGAGCACGATTCGTCCAGGGTGCTCGGTCTGCGCCGACCGCACCAGCCCCCAGACCGCCGCGCCGGCCAGATCGGTGACGTCCTCCCCCGGCAGCGTCATCGCGCCCCGGGTCGCCACCACCAGGGTGCCCGCGCCCTCGCGGGACAACCACGACTGCAGCACGGGCAGCACCGCGCGCGTCGCCGCGTACACCTCGGTGATCACGTCGCCGGACACCGGTGCCGATTCGAACAGCACCGCCGAGCGCTCGGCCGAAGGGTCACCCAATTCCTCCGCGCCCCAAGCGGACACCGACACCGGCTGCGTCGCCGAATGCGGTTGAGCCGACCAGATGACCTCGAAGAGCCGGTCCGGTCCCGAATTCGACACGGCGGCCAGCAACTGCTTGTCGGTGACCGGGCGGGCCACCATCGACGCCACCGAGAGCACCGGAAGCCCCAGCCCGTCGGCCAATTCGATCGACACCGCCGACGAACTCACCGGTACGATCCGCGCGCGGACCGCCCCCGCGCCCGCGGCGTGCAACGACACCTGTTGCCAGGAGAACGGGACCAACATCGAGCCCTCGGGCAGTTCGTCGCTGTCGGACGCCAGCATCACCGCGTGCAGCGCCGCGTCGAGCATCGCCGGATGGACGCCGAACCCGGCCGGCGACACCCCGGCGTCGGCGGGCAGCGCCACCTCGGCGAAGACCTCGTCACCGCGGCGCCACATCGATGTCAGGCCGCGGAACGCCGGCCCGTAGTCGTAACCCCGCTCGGCCAATTGCTCGTATCCGTCGCCGACATCCACCGCGACCGCACCCACCGGCGGCCACGCCGACAGGTCCGCGCCCGGCTGCACCGAACCCGCCCGCAGCACGCCCTCGGCATGCAAGGACCAGCCCGAGCCTGCTTCGGCGCGCGAAAAGACCGACACCGCACGGGCGCCCGATTCGTCCGGGCCGCCGACGACGACCTGGACCGCGACCGATCCGCCGGCGGGCAGCACCAGCGGCGCGGCCAGATTGAGCTCATCGACGACGCCGCAGCCCACCTCGTCGCCGGCGCGGATCGCCAACTCGACGAATCCCGCACCGGGGAACAGCACCACACCGCCAACGGCGTGATCGGTCAACCAGCCCTGGGTGCCGGGCGCCAACCGGCCGGTCAGCACCACTCCGCCGGTGGCCGGCAGTTCCACCACCGCGCCCAGCAGGGCGTGTTCGCTGGCCGCCAGGCCCAGGCCCGCGGCGTCGGCCGGGGCGCCGTCGGCGGAAAGCCAAAAGCGGCGCCGGTCAAAGGCATACGTGGGCAGCTCGACCAGGTTGGCTTCGAAACCGGGCCCGCCCAGCGCACCGCGCCAGTCCACGTCCATCCCGGCGACGAATCCCTGCGCAACGGCGTTGACCAGGGCGACCGGCTCCGGTCGATCCTTGCGCAGCGCGGACATCGTGGTCACCTGGGCCGCCGAAGGGTCCAGGGCCAGCGATTCTTCGATGGATGCCGTCAGGCCGCTGCTCGGTCCGACCTCGAGGAAACGGGTCGCCCCGGCCGAGCGCACGAACCGCACGCTGTCGGCGAACCGCACCGCCTCGCGCACGTGCCGCTTCCAGTACGCCGGCGATGCGAAGTCGTCACCGGCCAGCTGACCGGTCACGTTGGACACGATCGGGATGGTCGGCTTACCGACAGCCAATCCGGCCGCGACGGTGCCAAATTCGTCGATCATGGGATCCATCAACGGGGAGTGGAACGCGTGCGAGACCGAGAGCCGATGCACACGGTGGCCGTCGACGCGGAGCCGGTCCGCGATCGCGATCACCGCGCCTTCGGCGCCCGAAATGACCACCGAGGTCGGCCCGTTGACCGCGGCGATGCCGACGTCGGCTTCTTCGGCGGACGCCAGCAGCGGCCGCACTTCGTCTTCGGTAGCCTGCACCGCGACCATCGCGCCGCCTTCGGGCAGCGCCTGCATGAATCGACCACGGGCCGCGACCAGCACCGCGGCGTTCTCCAACGAGAGCACGCCGGCGACGTGGGCGGCCGCCAGCTCCCCGATCGAGTGGCCCATCACGAAGTCGGGGCGCACGCCCCAGGATTCGAGCAGCCGGAACAGCGCGACTTCGACCGCGAACAGCGCGGGTTGCGCGAATTCCGTGCTGTTGAGCAGGTTTTCGTCGTGCCCCCACATCACCTCGCGCAGCGGGCGAAGCAGGTGCCGGTCCAGTTCGGCCACGACGGTGTTGAACGCCTCGGCGAAGACCGGATAGCCGGCGTGCAGTCCCATTCCCATGCCCAGCGTTTGGGAACCCTGGCCCGGGAACACGAAGACCGTCTTGCCTGCGGTCACGGTGCCACGGATGACCGAACCGGCCAGGTCGTCGGCGGCAAGCTCGTCCAGGCCCGCCAGCAACGGGTCGCGATCGCTACCGACGACGACGGCGCGGTGTTCGAAGGCCGACCTGCCGGCCAGCGACCACCCCACATCGGCGATGTCCGCCTCCGGGTGGGCGCGCAGGTGGGTCGCCAACCGGGCGGCCTGAGAGTGCAACGCGGACAGCGATTTTGCCGACACCGGCCAGGCCACCACCGGCGCCTTGGGTCCGTCCGCGGCGCGCGGCGGCTCGATCGGCACGGCCTCGACGATGACATGCGCGTTGGTGCCGCTGATGCCGAACGACGACACGCCCGCCCGGCGCGGCCGGTCGCCCGGCCACGGTTGCGCCTCCGTCAACAACGACACCGCGCCCGCCGACCAGTCCACGTGCGGACTCGGCTCATCGACATGCAGTGTGGCGGGCAACATTTCGTGGCGCATCGCCAGGACCATCTTGATGACGCCGGCCACCCCGGCGGCGGCCTGCGTGTGGCCCATGTTCGACTTGATGGACCCCAGCCACAGTGGCTGTTTCCCGGGCTCGGCCCTCTCTTGCCCATAGGTCGCCAGCAGCGCCTGGGCCTCGATCGGGTCACCCAAAGTGGTTCCCGTCCCGTGGCCCTCGACGACGTCCACGTCGGCCGCCGTCAAGCCCGCACTGGCCAGCGCCGCGCGCACCACCCGCTGCTGCGAGGGACCGTTCGGCGCGGTCAGCCCATTGGAGGCACCGTCCTGATTGATGGCGGAGCCCCGCACCATGGCCAGCACCGGATGCCCGAGGCGCTGCGCGTCCGACAGGCGCTCCACCACCAGCATGCCGCCGCCCTCGGAGAATCCGGTGCCGTCGGCCGCACCCGCGTAGGCCTTGCACCGGCCGTCCTCGGACAGCCCGCGCATGCGGCTGAACTCCACGAAGATATCGGGGGTGGCGTTGACGGTGACGCCGCCGGCCAGGGCCAGGTCGCACTCCCCCGAGCGCAGCGACTGCACGGCCATGTGCAGCGCCACCAACGACGACGAACACGCCGTGTCCACCGACACCGCCGGGCCCTCCAGCCCCAGCACATAGGACACCCGGCCGGACGCCACGCTCGACGACTGCCCGGTCAGCCGGAAACCCTCGGCGGTCGGTGCGGCGCCCATGCCATAGCCCTGCGTGTATACGCCGGCGAACATTCCGGTGGCACTGCCGCGGAGCTTGCCGGGGTCGATTCCGGCTCGCTCCAACGCTTCCCAGGACAACTCCAGGAACATGCGCTGCTGCGGGTCCATCGACAGCGCCTCACTGGGCGGAATGCCGAAGAAGCCCGGATCGAAGTCCGCGACGCCATCGACGAAGCCGCCGGTGCGGGTGTAGCAGGTGCCCGGCACGTCGGGATCCGGGTTGTACACGCCGGCCAGGTCCCAGCCGCGATCGGTCGGGAAGTCCGAGAGCACGTCACGGCCCTCGGTCAGCATGTCCCACAAGTCGTCCGGCGAAGTTACCCCACCCGGATAGCGGCAGGCCATGCCGACGATAACGATCGGGTCGTCGTCGGTGGCACGCGCGACCGGCGCGTGCTTGACCTCTTGCGGCAACCCCGCGAGCTGGGTGCGGATGTAGCCGGCCAGTCCGTTGGGCGTCGGGTAGTCGAAGATCAAGGTGGGCGAAAGCGCAAGGCCGGTGGCGGTTTTGAGTCGGTTGCGCATTTCGACCGCGGTCAGCGAGTCGAATCCCAACTCTTGGAAGGCCCTGTCGGGATCGATCGCCTCGGCGGTGGTGTTCCCGAGCACGGTGGCGATGTGCGATCGCACCAGGTCTAGCAGCACGGCGTGCTGCTCGGCGTCGGACAGCCCGTCCAGGCGATGCGCCAGCGCCGACTTCGATTTCGCGGCGGCCAGCGAGTCGTCGACCCGGCGGCGCGTCGGGGCGTTGACCAGATCGGTGAACATCGGCGGCACCGCGACCGCATGGGCCCGCAGCGCGGCGAGGTCGATGCGGGCCGGCGCCAGGAACGGCTCGTCGACGATCAATGCCGTGTCGAACAGTTCCATCGCCTCGTCCGAGGACAGCGCCAAGATCCCGTCGCGGCCGAGCCGGGCGAGGTCGGCGGCGTCCAGTCCGCCGGTCATGGCGCTGGCCTGATCCCACAGCCCCCAGGCCAGCGAGATCGCGGGCAACCCGTGCGCCCGCCGGTGTGCGGCCAACCCGTCCAGGAACGCGTTCGCCGCTCCGTAGTTGCCCTGGCCCGAAGAGCCCACCAGGCCGGCCATCGACGAAAACATCACGAAGGCGGCCAGATTCAGGTCGCGGGTCAACTCGTGCAAGTTCCACGCCGCGTCGACCTTGGCCCGCAATACCGCGTCGACACGCTCCGGTGTCAGCGAGGTGATCGTCGCGTCGTCCAGCACGCCGGTCGCGTGAATCACGCCAGACAGCGGCCGCTGCGCCGAAATGTCGGCGATCACCTGCGCCAGTGCCGCCCGATCGGCGGCGTCGCACGCGACCACGCGCGCGCGGGCTCCGGCGGCGTGCAGCTCGCCGATCAACTCGGCGGACCCGGGGGCGTCCGGACCGCGCCGGCTCAGCAGCACCAGGTCTTCGACGCCGTGGTTGGCCACCAGGTGACGGGCCAGCGTCGAACCCGCCATGCCGGTGCCGCCGGTGATGAGCACGGTGCCGGATGCGAGCCCAGAAGGCAGAGTCATGACGACCTTTCCGATGTGCCGGGCCTGGCTCAGGTAGCGCAGCGCGGTGCGGGCGCGCCGCACATCAAAGGTCGTGACGGGCAACGGTTTCAGCACCCCAGCGTCAAACAGCCCGGCGAGCTCGTCCATCCACTGATGCATCCGCGGACGGCCGGGCTCGAACAGGTCGAAGGCGCGGTAGCGGACACCCGGGTAGTCCTGGGCCACCACACCCGGGTCGCGGATGTCGGTCTTGCCCATCTCCAGGAACACGCCGCCGGGAGCGACGAGCCGCAGCGAGGCGTCGACGAATTCGCCGGCCAGCGAGTCCAGCACCACATCCATCCCGGCCATGCCGGTCCTGCCGGTCACCGCCCGGAACTTCTCCTCGAACTCGAGGCTGCGCGAATCCGCGATGTGGTCGTCGTCGAAGCCCATGGCCCGCAACGTGTCCCACTTGCCGCGGCTCGCGGTCGCGAACACCTCCAGGCCCAAGTGCCGGCCCAGCTGAACCGCGGCCATGCCCACGCCGCCGGCGGCGGCGTGCACCAACACCCGCTGCCCGGGCTTGACGTCGGCCAGGTGGATGAAGGCCATGTAGGCGGTGGTGAAAACCGCTGAGATGCCGGCCGCTTCGGCATAAGACCAGTCGGCGGGCTTGTGCTGCAGCAGGCGGACGTCGCCGGGCACCAACGTGCCGCTGCCGTCGGGGAAGAAGCCGTAGACCGAATCGCCGACCGCGAACTCGGTGACTCCCGGCCCGACCTCGACCACCACGCCGGCGCCCTCGCCACCGAGCAGGGCGTCGTGGGTGAACATGCCCAGGGTGATCATGACGTCGCGGAAGTTGGTGGCGATGGCACGCAGCGCCACCCGAACCTGGCCCGGTTCCAGCGCGGCACCGGCGTTGGGAACGGGCTCCAGCTGCAGGTTTTCGAAGGTTCCCGCGCTGCTGATGCCCAGCCGCCACGGCCCGTCAGCCGGGGGCGTCATGACGCCGTCGACCGCGCGGCTGCCGCGCACCCGAGCGATGTACGCCTTGCCGTCACGCAGCAACACCGCCGGCTCGCCGACGGCCAGAACGGTCGTTATCGCGCTATCATCAAGCGCCGCATCGGAATCCACCAGCACGATGCGGCCGGGATGCTCTGTCTGCGCCGAACGCACCAGCCCCCACACGGCCGCGCCGGCCAGATCGGGGACGTCCTCCCCCGCCAAGCTCATCGCGCCATGGGTCGCGACGATCAGCACCCCGGAGTCATGCTCGGTGAGCCACGACTGCACGGCCGCCAGTGCACGATGGGTGCGCTCATACGTTCCGGACACCGGATCTTCGCCGGCGGCAACGGATTCGAAAACCTCGTGCACCGGCGGCTCGGCGTCACCGGTCGTGGTTGCGGCCGGTGACCACACCGCCTCGAACAGGCGGTCCGGCCC
>NZ_LZKY01000316.1:0-3396 GCF_001673055.1 Mycobacterium sp. 1245801.1 | reverse complement strand
GATCTGCGTGGTGCCGCCCGCGATGGTCAGCGACCGCGACGTCAGCCGGTAGTTCGCCCACGGCGCGCCGGCGCCGCTGGTACCCAGCACGTCGAAGGCCAATGCGGCCAGGTCCTGGCCGATCTCGCCCCACACCGTCTTGGCGAGGCTCGCCGACCCGAACGCGTCACCCCCATGCAACGACGCCGAGATCGACCGCTGGCACAGGACTTCGAGATACTTGATGCGAAGCGCGATTTCGCCGAGCCGCCGCAACGTCACCGGATCGTCCAGCGCGTCCCTGCCGGCCGCGCCGAGATCATTGACCAGCTCTTCGAGCCGCACCTGCATCTCCGCGTACAGCCTGGCGGCGCCGGCGCGCTCGTGGCTGAGTGTGGTGGTGGCCACCTGCCAGCCCGCGTTGAGCGGACCGAGCAACGCGTCCGCCGGCACCCGCACGTCGTGAAAGAAGACCTCGGCGAAGTCGGCGTCACCATTGAGCGTGACCAGCGGGCGGACCTCGATGCCCGGCAGCGTCATGTCGACGATCAGGCAGGAGATCCCCTTGTGTTTGGGCGCCTCGGGGTCGGTGCGCACGTAGAGCTGACACCAGTCGGCCCGATGTCCCAGCGAGGTCCAGATCTTCTGACCGTTGACGACGAAGTCGTCACCGTCTCGCGCGGCGCGGGTGCGCAGCGCCGCGAGGTCGGAGCCCGCCTCCGGCTCCGACATTCCCTGGCACCAGATGTCGTCGGCGCGCATCATGCGGGGGAGCAGCGTGCGTTTCTGGGCCTCGGTGCCGTACTGCATGATGGCCGGGGCGATGTTGTTGAGTCCAATCACGTTGAGCGGCATAGGAGCTCGCGCGCGCGTGGTCTCTTCGGTGTAGACCAGCTGCTCGAGCACCGTCGCGCCGCGCCCGCCGTATTCGGGTGGCCAAGACACGGCGGCCCATCCCGCGTCGGCCATCGTCGCATTCCAGCCGCGCAGCATCTCGAATGCGGCGTCGTCGCGGCCGGTGGGCCGGCGGGCCGCCACCAGCTCGTCGGTCAGGTTCTGCCCCAGCCAGTCACGCAGCTCGCCGCGGAATCGCTCCACGTCCGGCGGGTAGGAAAAGTCCACGTTTCTCTTTGTCTCTAGCGTCGTCTTCGGCGTCGGAAAACCTTGTGGCCAAGCCGGACTCTACGGTTGAGCAGATAGTTGGTCAATCAACTCCCTCGAGGTTCGGGGAAGTCCACCTCGGCGTTACCCGGCATCGGGCTGACACCGCGTCGCTCACACACTTCCAGCACCTCGTCGACGATCGACGCGGGCACGATGAACTTCTCCGTCGAGGAGATCTGCTCGAGATGCGCCGCGATGTCCTCGGCGGCCGGACGGCTGTCGGCCTCGGCGAGCCAGCCTTCGGTGAGGCCGACGAACACCCGCGCGTAGCGGCCGGCGGCCGCGGAGTAGTTGCGGTGGGTGAAGGTGCAGGCGGTGCTGGCCAGAAACGTCACCAGCGGTACCACGAGCTCGGGCCGGATGGCTTGCATGAAGCCGGATTCGGCGAGGAACTTCTCGTCGCCGACCGTCTCGGTGACCATCCGCGAGAAGCCGGTAGGCATAACGGAATTGGCGAGTATGCCGTGCGCTTCGCCCTCGATGGCGATGACGTTGGTCAGCCCGACTAACCCGGCCTTGGCCGCCGCGTAGTGGGCCTCCATCGGTTGGCCGAAGATCCCGGCGGACGACGAGATGAACACGAAGCGTCCGCCCCCGCTGTTCTTCATCGCCCGATACGCCGGCTGGGCCAGATGAAAGCCGCCGTCGAGATGCACGCGCAACATCCGCGTCCAGTCGTCGTGCGAGAGGTCCTCGAACGCCACGCTGCCGAAAATGCCGGCGTTGCTGACCACGGCGTCCAGGCGCCCGAACCCATCGACGGCGGCGTCGACGATCGCCTGCCCGCCGGCCGGATTGTCCACGGAGTCGTACGAGGCGAGCGCGGTGCCACCGGCCCGGGTGATCTCGTCGACCACCTCGTCGGCGACGCGGGAGTCGGAACCGTCGCCGCGCATGGAGCCGCCGAGGTCGTTGACCACCACCGCCGCACCCCGGCGGGCCAGGTCCAGCGCGTACAGGCGACCGAGCCCCCGACCGGCCCCGGTCACCACCGCCACCTGGCCGGTGAACTCAATCATCGTGTGCTCCTGATTCATTGACTGCCGTGCAGCCGGACTTTACGGTGGAACAGATATTTGGTCAACAATCCGGAGGTGTGTGTGGGGGACGACGCCCGGGGCGACCGGGTGCAGGGACTCGGCATGCTCGCCTCGGCGCTCGCGGGCCGGGCGGCGGCGGTCGCCGAACTGCCACCCGGCGAACCCGCGTGGACGGACGGCCAAACGATCTACGTCGATGCCGCCGCCGGGCCGCGCGCGCGGCTCGAGTCGGTCGCCGTGCACGCCTCGATGATCGCGGCCGGCAGCCTGGATCCCGATCTGGTCGCTAAGTTGGTGCGGCACCGCAAACTGGCGCAGCGCTATCTGGCGGTCGAAGGCCACCGCGCCCTGATCGCGAATGCCGCTTTGCTGCCAAGCGTTTTGGCGTCGCTGGGCGACCCCGACATCGCGCGCCGCAGCGATTCGCCGCGCGCGTCGCTGGACGTCGCCGCGGCACGGGTGGCGCTGCCGGAGCCGCCGCCACAGTTCGGGGTGCTGCGCGCGGCGAAGGTGGTCGCCGCGTGCGCCCGGGCGGCCAAACAAGACGAAGAGGCCAGGCCCGGACACGTGCCGCGGAGCAACGGCGCAACGGAACTGGACGAGCTCGACGACGGCGAGGTGGACGACTCCGACGATCCCGACCTGTTCACCAGCCCGGTCGGCGGTGGCGGATTCATCGGCAAGTGGTTGAAGAAGATGCTGTCCTCCGCACGCAAGACGGGAAGTGGCGGGGGTCCGCCCGGCGCGGACAACCCGACCCATCGCACCAGCTCCGGCAAGCGCGGCGCATACGCCGTCACGTCGCTGGCCTCGACCTCCGGTGACGACGCGGACGCCGAGCGCGAGGGCCAAACCGCCGCCGACGGTGTGCGATATCCGGAATGGGACGTCGCGCGCAAGAGCTACCGGCCGGCCTGGTGCACCGTGCGCGAGATCGATCCGCAAATCAAGGTGTCGGCCACCCAGGCCATCGACGATGCCGTCGGGGTGCGGCGGCCGCTGTCGCGGCTCGGCATGGGTCTGCACCGCCGCCACCGGCAGGCGCAGGGCGACGACATCGACATCGACGCGGCCGTGGAAGCCCGCGTGGAGGTGCGGGCCGGGTCGGTGCCCGACGAGGCCGTGTACCTGGACAGCCTGCGCCGCCGGCGCGACCTGTCGGTGCTGCTGCTGCTCGATGTGTCGGGCTCGGCGGGCGAACCCGGAACGGTCG
>NZ_LZKY01000315.1:0-11169 GCF_001673055.1 Mycobacterium sp. 1245801.1 | reverse complement strand
GACCTCCCCCGATTGGTGGACCCGGGCCGGGTGGTTTCGGCTTTGTTCCGCCGCCCGGGCCGCCGACCCCCTCGAGCATGTCGGTGTCTTTCAAATACATGTCCGCGACCATCGGCTTCGCGGCGGCAGGGGTGTCGACCTGGGACGGGGTCTTCTTGGCCGACCCCAACTGGTACGTGCCTGGCATGCCGAAGGGCGGGCTGTTGCCGGCGCCGAACGCAGCGGTCACCCAGGGTGACGCCGCGCTGACATATGGGCTGCCGATCGCGATCGTCGTGGTCAAAGACCTCAACATCTCGGTGCAATGGAGTGGCCAGGACCAAGCGTCGTTGAGCGGCAATGGCTTTGTCGGTCCGTTCTCGCTGGCGGGTGCCTCGAGCACCACGTCCGATGGGACGTGGACCTATTCGCGACCGGGCATGCAAGTGGTCGCGCTGTTGTGCAGCCACCTGCCGGTCCTCCCGCCGGCGGACGCGCCCGATCTCGTGCAGCCGCCGACGGCTGCCGGACCGCAAAGCACCTCCGCGGATGGTTCGGTCACGCCCTCGGGCTCAGACCCCGCCGCGCAGGACAACGCGGGCGGTTCCTGATCTGCCGATCAAACGCATGCCCAGAGTCCTTGTGGCCCAAAGTATCAATCCGGGGCGCGGGTGGACCAACGCGAACGCCTCAAGATGACACCCCAGTGATCCGCGCCCCGCTCGGCGGGCATCAGGTGGCAGCGTAATCGAACTGCTCGGGTTTGGAGGTGTTCCAGCCGGCGAGGAAGTTCTCGTCCATGCGGTTCTGCTGGCCCAACAGCGTTGGTGTCTGCGACCTGCCGAGCTGGTTCTGTACCTCGTCGCGAAGTTTGTCGATCAGATCGAGATAGCTGATGTCGGCGCCCGACGCCGCGACGACGTTGACCAATGCCTGGGTGAGCGCGCTGTGGGTATCGGCCTCCCACGCCGACTCGTCGTATCGGCATGCCGCCACCACGCACGATTTCGACCCGGCGACGAGAGCCTTGTTGTCGTCGACACTGCATACCACGCCATTGCCTTGGCCGACGACGTGGGAAACGTTGCCGTCGAATGCGGTGCTCCCCGGGTCGATGAGGACGCCGCAGGGCACGATCGTGGACATCGTGCTGACGCAGGACCGCACGACATCGGCGGAGTAGGTCGCCGACTTCACCGGCTCGTCGGGCGTGCCCTCATGGATGCCGCCGGAATTGCAGCTGTCGAGGATCACGGTGAAGTTGACGAAGGATGGCTGCAGCGAGTCGGCCAACGCATGCAGATCGAGGTCGGTAATCGGGGCACCGCTCGCGGGAATGAAACATTCGTAGTAGCGCTGCGGGTTTGAGTCATCGGCCGGTAGCCGGCCCCCATGGCCGGAGAAGAAAAACGTCGCCACATCCCCAGCGTCACTCTGCGCGAGCAGGTTCCTGATCGCGGCGTAGATGGCGTCACGCGTGGCGGCGCCGTCCGTCAATGACGCGATGACCGTGGCATTGAAACTCTGGCTCAAGAGCGTGTTCATCGCGTCGGCGTCGTCGAGCGAGCGGTTGAGATTGCTCACCGACCAGCCGGGCGGCAGGCCCGTCTGGGCGGTGTAGTCATTGACTCCGACGATGGCTGCTCGGTGTGTCACGGTGTGCTCCTGGGGATTTCAATAGCTTACAGCCGTACTACTTGAGAACGGCGTTTCGGAGATCGTCGAGTGTGGGCCGTGCGGCGCCCTTGACGAACACGCTGATGTCGATCTTGTTGAAGCCCGCAACGGTGTGCGGATAGCCGGCAAGGTAGGACGTGTTGTCGCCGCAGTACTGCCATAGGACGATCTCGTCGAGCTGGAAGGCCTCGAGGCCGTGGCGGACCATCTGTGGGGTGTAGCTGGGGTTCCAGGCCACATCGCAGCCCATCTTGTCGGTGATGCCGAGGTCGCGCATCGCGCCGCGTCCGTAAAGCATGACGCGACTTCCGAGTTCGGACTTGAGCTGCTGTGCGCAGGCACTGACGCAGTCGATTACCTGCTGCGCGCTGGCACGGTGGTTGGTGTTCGCCGCGCCGCCCAATTCGACGTCGATGATCGGCATGATGTCACCGTGGTCCCACCCACCGGCGGCGTCGACCGCCTGCAGGTACGCCGCGGCTTGATCGGCACCGGCCGTATCGAATTTGAGGAACAGGTAGGCGCCACGGAACCAGCTACTGCCGTAACGTGATCCGCCGGCATCTTTGACCGCCGGCCAGTTCTGCGCAAACCAACCGCCGTCGTTGAAGGTATTGCCTTCCCACGCCTTGATGATGGCGCCGTAGAACTGCGGTTGGGCAACCAGCGCGCTCCAGGGCGGGTTCATTCCGCTGTCGCCGGAATACTGGTCGACGATCAGGTAGGGCGGCCCTGGGTCAGCCGACGGCGCGTCCGCTCCTGTCGAGGAGTCCCTCGCGGTGGTGTCGGCGCCGGTGTCGGGGCCTGTTGTACCGGACTTCTGTGGCTCGGGTTCCGGCGCTTCGAGGGGGTCGATTCCCGAGTCGCTGGGTGCGTCGGCGTCCGGAACTGTATCGCTGGGGGAGTCGCCGATGACGTCACCACCGGTGTCTGTGCTGCTATCGGTGTCCCCCGAGGCATCGGTGCTGTCGTCGATGTCGGTGTCGGCGCTGTTGTCGTCGTTCTGGTCGACGACCCAAGGTGCGGTCATATCAATGCCTCGATCGCGGAGTCGGGCGCGACAGTTGTTCTGCCGCTGGGTTTATGGCGGGGTATTCGGTTTCGGGGAGGTCCGTCCGGACCGGTGATCCGGTACCCGGCACTGCGGGATACCGGATCTCCTACCGGTGGACGATGCACCCCCGGCCTAACCGTCGGGTGCATCCACCCATTCGGTCGGCCTAGCTGTCGGCGCCGGCGAGCTCCGGCTCCGGTATTGCAGACGAGCCGGAGTCATCCGAGCTGTCGGAGCTGTCCGACGTGTCCGAGCTGTCCGACGTGTCGGAGGTGTCGGAGGTATCGGAGATGTCGGAATTGTCTGTGCTGTCGGTCGTTTCGGAACCGTCCGTGTTGTCCGTGCTATCCGGCCAGCTGGAGCTGTCGGAATTGCCCGACGTGTCCGAGTTCTCCGAGCTGTCCGAGGTATCGGAGCTGTCGGAACTGTCTGAGGCGTCCGAGGCGTCGGAACTGTCCGTAGCACTGGATGTTTCGGAGCCGTCCGAGGCTGCTACGGTGTTCGAGTCACCCGACGTGTCGGAGGGGGCCGAGGCGTCTGAAGAGCTGGTCAGGCCGAAGAGGTCCCGCAGTTGAGGTGTCAGGTTGGAGTCCGTCGGGTGGTGAATCGTGCCCACGGTGAAGCCCTCCACCTGTTTGATGGCGCCCATCATTTTCTGGAGTTCGTCATCGCTCAACGATTTGACGAGCCGGGTGGTGTCGAGGCCGGTCAGCTGGTGAATCCGGGCGGCGTACGCGACGGGATCGTTGCGGGGGTCGCTGGCCGGGGCGTACTTCTTCATTGCGTCGGTGATGCTAAGGCTGCCATAGAGATTGGACCGCAGCACGTCGTGCAGCGCCGTCCATCCTGAGCTGTAGTCGGGAAAGATCGCAAGCCCACGCTTATCGATGCCAATCGCGTTCTTGTAGGGGAGTTTCCCCGGCAGCAGATTTCCCGGGTTGTTGTTTCGCCACGCAAGCGTACCTCCCTCGAGGATGCAGTCGGCGTAGGCGACGAAAGGATCCTGCGAGGTTCCTGGAGACAATTTGGACATTGCGCTTTTCCGTTCTTTGAGGTTGTTGAAGGTTTTATCGTCGGGAGAGCAATCCCGGGGTCGATGCGATTAGGTCTACGCCGGCTCTTGTTGGGGAACATGCGTAGCGGACTACTCGAATCGCGCGGATTGAGAAAGTACCGGTCGCCCCATCTCCAAAGCGTCATCGACGATCAGTACCGCGGACCGATCGAAAGTCATCATCCTGAAACAGATTTCTGGGTTGCGGCCCGGTGAGGGGGCCGCCTCAGTCCTCGCGGTGGCGCTTGTAGTCCCAGCGCTCCAGCCATGTGGAGAGGTGGTAGGTGCCGATGCTGATCATGACCAGGAAAACGCCCTCACCGGCGACCGTTAGGCCGTTCACAGTCGTTCCATTGCCCGAGCCATTGCGGCGCGCTCGAGGTAGGCGGGGCGCCGTGGTGGATAGGATCGGCGCGGGGCGTCTGAGCGCTGCGACAACCGATGCCTGAGCGAGATGATCCAGCGATGCCGGCACGCAGTGGCCTGCGACGCGACATCGGAAATCCCGAAGGCGGACATCGCCTCGGGCGCGCTGGTGAGAACGGGCGCCGGGGAAGCGGGGTTGGTGTTCGATGCTCCCCCGGCGCCCGGCGTCGCCGTCACCTTATCCCCCACAACAGGTGGATACGACGGCACTGGGCAAGCGGATGCGCGGTCGGCCCATACGGGCGCCGCGAGGGTAGGCGCGTCACGGTGGGGCGCCACTGTTGCTGGATTGAAAAGCATTTCGTCTCCCTGGGCTGGATTCGTACCCGTGGATTTGGTGTATGAGGAAACTTAGGTAGCCACCGGTGTTGTGGACACGCGTAGCCGACTACCCGATGTGAAAACGGGGTTGTGCGGTGCCGATCAGACATCCGGGAGCGGCGGCCGGGTGTTCGCAGGGCGCCCCCCGTTTCGGCTGGCGGCCGGTGCGATATGCGAAACACTAAGCGCGCAAACGTAATTCACGGGCAGCCGCCGCCACTGAATCCCGGACACCGGGGACTCGCCGCGCGGTCGGCTAGCTGCGCGAGCGGGACCGCGCCCCTTGAGGCCCGGCTACTACTCGATGACGCCTCGGCGCCGACCAGCGAGCCGGAGTAGTGTCGCCGAAACCAGGTCAGCCGATCTTATTGCACGCGACGATGGCCGCCAGCTCGTCGCGGTCGGAGACGTCGAGTTTGATGCAGGCCCGGTAGATGTGCCCTTCGACGGTACGCACGGACACAGTCAGCTTGTCGGCGATCTCGCGGTTGGACAGGCCTTCGGCGATCAGGGCGGCGATCTCACGTTCGCGGGAGCTGATCGGAAGGGGCCGGGCCGCGGCCCGGATCGCCGGCGTGGTGGCGCCGCCGCACACCCCGGCGAGTCGCAGTGCCCGCGCAGCTATTTCGGTGGTGTGTCGGTTATGGCCGGCGCGGTCATAGAGCACGACGGCTTGGGCAGCGGCGTCCGCCGCCGAGAGCAGCAGACCTGCGTTCTCGAAGTCGATGCTCACCGTGTCCAGGGCGCGCGGATCGGAGCCCGCCAGCGCCGCCGCATGGCGGGCATAGAGCGGGGTCGGAGTGCCGTCGACCTGTTTGGCCAGCGCTCCCAGGCGAGCCGCGACTGTGCGGTCCCCGAAGCGGGCCGCGTGGTGCAGGGCCTCGGCTTCGATCGCGTATTGGCCTGCTCGATGGGCGGTGTCGGCGGCGGCACGCGCCAGGTCGACTCCGGTGCGTTCACCGCCGCGGGCGGCAGCGAGCCACGACTTGGCGATGATGGCCATCGGCTCGTGCAAGGCGAGGTGCGGGCCGGCGTGTTCGTTGGCGTCGGCGAGCACCCGCTCGGCTTCGGCCGTTCGGCCCAGCGCGGCATACGCCCGGGCCAGCAGCAGCCGGCACGGCAACCGCCACGGCAAGGAATTCTCGGCGTTGAGCGCGGCGAGCGACTGCTCGAATGAGGCGATGGCCGAAGGAAAGTCTCCTCGGTAGACGGCGACGACGCCGGCCATGATTTTTGCGATCGCCCAACCGACGAACTGTCCCTGAGAGGAAAACCTGCTGTAGTCGGCCACCCGCTGATCGGCGAGATCCAGTCGGCCGGTGTGCGCCAGTGCCAGGATGTCGCCGTACCGGATCATCCAACGGATCATCCCGTCGGTGGGCTTCTGTTCCGCGCGACACCGTGCGGCGATCGGCTCGAAGTTGGCGCCGCGCCCGGCGACGGGCATGGCGAGGCCAGCGGCGAACGCGGCGAAGTCGACGGCCTGCTCGGGCGCAGTGGGATCGGCCAGGACGGCCTCCGCGGCCGCGATGCCCTCCTCAATCTTGTTCTGGTGCACCGCCATCGCCGCCCCAGTGGCCTCCACGACAAGGCGCAGGGCGGGGTGGGTGACCCGCTGTCGCATCACGGCCAGGATGTCCTGGGCGTGTGCCACTTCGCCCATCGACCAAAACAGTGTGGACACCCGCGGGATACCCCACCGAACCAGCTGCAGCTCGTCGAGGCCGTCGGGTTCGAACTGCGCCAGGATCGCGTCGGCTTCGGCCGGCCGCCCCTGCCACAGCACCGCGCGGGAGAGCAATTCGGCGGCGCGAAGCCCGTCGCCGTGCTCAACTGCACTGCGCGCCAAGCGTTCCCCGAGCGGCAGGTTGGCCAAAAAGACAGCGTCCCGTGCGGCGGCGACCAGCAGGCCGTTATCGGCGACCTGGTCGCTGTCGACGGACAGTTGCGCCAGGCGGATCCGGTCGGCCGCAGAGGCGATCTCGCGGCCGGACAGCACCGACACGAGGCGCCCGCGCAGCCGTCGCGCAGACGCGGTCCCCGTGCGCTTGCGCACCACATCCCCGTACAGCGGATGGCTGATGCGCGCGTTGAGGACGGGACCGTCGCGCACAATGCGGACGAGCCCCTGCAGCTCGGCGGCGTCCACGGCGTCCTCACCGGCCAACTCGACGAGCGCGTCGAGGTCCAGCGGCTCGCACAACGCGAGATATTTCAGCGCGCCCAGCGCATCGGCACCGGCACGATCAAGTCGGTTCTCCAGCAGTTCGGCCAGCCCGGACGAGACGGCGGTGGGCCCGCGCAGCTGCCAGACACCGTCGACCTCGGTCAGGGTGCGCGCTTCGACCGCCCCTTCGACCATGTGCCGCAAGAACAGTGGATTGCCCCCGGAGGCCGTCCACATGACATCGGCGGACAGGCCTTCCAACGTGCCGCCCAGCACCGATTCGACCAACGCGATGCTCTGGTCCTTCGACAGCGGCTCTAGGTCGAACCGCTGCAGGTAGCCGTCTTTCCAGAGTGAGGTGACCGCATCGGGTACGGCTTCGCCGCTCCGGACCGTGGCCACGATGCGGCCGGCGCGTTCGGCGGCGATGTGGTGCAGCAGCGTGGCCGAGAGCTGATCGAGCAAATGCGCGTCGTCGACGCCGACCACCGGCTCGGCGCCGGCCAATAGATTTTCGCGCGCTGCGGCCAGCAACGCGATCGGGTCGCGCGCGCCCGAGGAACCCACCCACTGCAGGAACGCGCCCAGCGGGATGGTTTGGGACGACTCGGTGCACGCCGCCCAGTGCACTGCGGACGGCAATGTGGCAGCCACGGTGCGGGCGAGCGTCGTCTTACCGACGCCGGCGGGACCGATGAGCACAACCCCACGCTGTCCGTCGCCGGTGAGCGCGCAGCGGATCGTCGCCTGCTCCCGCGGGCGTTCGAGCAACTGCCACTGGCTGCTCATGAACGCAAAGTCTAAGGCCGCATCCGCACCGTCGCCCAGGGAGTTGGCCGCGGACCGCAAATTGACGCTGCGCCCGCTGCTCACCGCCTCCGCCGCGTGGGCCCGGGTGGAGGCGGGAAGCTGGCCGGCGCCGCTATCGGGGCAGGTCGGCGACAGTTGGCTCAAGGAGGGGGACCTCGTTCTTCTCATGGCGGAAGGTGCTGGATGCTTCGTAGACCTTGAGTTTGAGGCGGTTGATGGGGCCCAGCGGTCGATGCGCGGCCAGGCCGCGCCACGAGTTGTAGGACAGCACGTCGTCGCCGAACCGTCGCCGGTCGGGGGAGTCCGGGTTCTGTTGCGGGTAGCTGAGTTTGGCGACCCCGATGTGTGGGCTGAGTTCTTCGGGCCACGGTACGGTGGCGTCCTCGATGGGCATCCTGGTCAGGTCGGTGCACAGTTGGGCCCGCAGCTCAAATTCGGCGCTGTTCGTGGCGAAGAAGTCGAACACCTGATTGCGGTAGGCGTCGTAACCCGCATCCGCCGGCAGGGGCTGGCCTGCCAGCGTCGTCACCGACTCCGACAGCGGCACGATCTCGAATTTGGCGACATGATCACCCCATCGGATCGGAGCCGACGAATAAAAGTTCTGCCCGAGGATGTGGGTGTTGGGTTCGATGAAGATCTCCACGGCGTTGGGCAGCGACACCCCCACCTGGGCCAGCACCGATCTGGCGCCCGTGAGCAGCGCACCGACAGCCGACAGCGCGGGATCGGACAGTCGAGCCAACACCCACGCCAGCGGCATGCCGACGCGCAGGTATGCCCGTACATCGGCGAAGGGGAATTCCCGGTGGGTCACCAGCAGAAAGTCCTGTGTGGCGGCGTCATCGTCGGCCAGGATGCGCTCGCCGGGTTCGTCAAAGAGCACCTTGACCGCGAGGCCGTGCACCCCGCGGATCTGGTCACTTCGGATCACCCCGGAGGTGGTGGACAGCCGGGTGATCACCGGGTAGCTGCGTGGCTCGGCGAATAGACCCTGGGCCAACTCGGGAGGCAGGTCCGGGTAGACCGTGAGCTCACCGCGCAGCACGGCCAGCGTCTTGGCATGGGCGTCGCGTAGGCCGTGATGAAACTTCTTGTACGCCCACTCGTTGTTGCCGTGCAAGGACTTGACGATTGCGTCGATCTCACGATCCTCCTCGGCGCCCGGCCGTTCGAGGGCGTCGCTGTAGGGGACGTAGGTGGGCTGCGCGCCGGGCGGCGGCGGATAGCGGCGCCCGGTGGTGGGTGGCGGGGAGATCCGCGTCGACGGCCGCGCTTGCGTGGTTGGCCAGGGGGCGAACGGATTGTCGACCGAGCGCAGGGTGGGCTCCAGGGCGGGGAAGTGCCGGACCAGTATGGTGCGCAACGAGTTGGTCCGTACCCACGCCATGCCGGCCTCGGTGTACGTCGCCGGGGTGTAATCGGTGGTGAAAAAGCGGTCGCTGCGTAGCCGGCGCGAGGCCATCAGGATGAAAATCCGGAAGGCTGTGTCGCTGAACCCGAAACCGGCCGGCTTGGGTTCGGCGTACAGGCCGACCATGAGGTCAACGCGTTCGACGTCGCCGTAGATCTCGCGAAGCTCCTCGGCCCACTCCGGGTTGTCGGTGAGCTCCTCGAAGCTGGCGGCAGGCTTGAGTCGCAGCATTCGTCGAAAGGCGTTGTAGCGCGGCACCCCACGCTCGCGGATCCGCAGGATGTCCGCGGCGGCCAGGTCGATCGGAATGTCGTTGACCCGGTGGAAGTCCTGCAGATGGATCGGGAAGTTGTGCAACGTGATGTCGCCCGGGTGAGCCACCCCCATCGAGTAGAAGAGGTCGTCGGCCGGCCACTGCGCCAGGCGCTCTCGAACGTTGGGCACCGACAAGTCGGGCAGTTGGTAGCGCGCCAGCTCGTCGTCGTCCCGCAGCGAGCGCACCGTGTAGTCGTCGGGGATCAGCGGATGCATGCGGTAGACGGCGACGAATTCCTCGGTCAGCGAGTACGGCACGCCGTCGTGGTTGGTGGGCGATCCGGGGATGCCCTGTAGCACCTCGTTAGGGGTGATGCGACCGAAGCGCTCCTCGAAGTGCCGCCCGAGCACCCCGAACCAGTTGGCCCGCATGGCCGACTCGGTGGTGGGGTGGGCGATGATCGCCGGGGTCCACTCCAGCGTGTGGATCTTGGCCATCAGTGCCGCGTTGATGAGGCGCGCTTTGTCGTACAGCTGCTGGTCACTCATCTCGGGATAGTGCTGGTGCAGCTCGCGACAGATGGTGTTGTGCTCGCGCAGGAACAGCGAGTGCAGCAGCGCCAATCCGACCCAGAAGTTGGCCCGGACCGCCCCGTGCGGATCGAGGTAGGTCTCAAGCTCTTCCGGATGCAGGCCGACGTCGTCGATCCTGACCTGCCCCAGCTCGCCGGTGCGCAGACCCTCCGCGAATCCCTTTGTGTTGCCGTAGATTTGGGACCCATCCCACCAGTGGGTGTCCTGCGTGACGAACGTGGGCGGCCCCGACGCGTCAGGGCTGGGGTCCGGTGGTGTCCGGTTGATCGTCATCGTTGGCTCGGGCCACGGGTCAGCACCCTCGATCGGGATCTTCCAGGGATCGGCATTGACGGTGCCGTGGCTGAACCAATCGTGGACCTCGAACTGGATCCATGCGGCCGCCAACAAGTTCAGCGTGGTGGCGGGTTTGAACGTGTCGCGGGTCAGCAGTCGCCGGCTGATCACGCGCGGATTGGGCTCCAGGATGCGGTCGGGTCCCTCGGGATAGGTCAATTCCGTGGGGACGTTTCGACCGAACCGGCTGCCCAACGATCCCATCAGCGGGTATTGCAGGTCGTTGTTGGTCCCATCCGGCGTGCGGGCGTCGCGGCAGGAAGTGATGTCGACGCCGGGTGGGGGCCGGTCGTCGGGTCCGCGGCCGGTGTCGAAGAGATTGTGGGCACGCAGCTGCTCACGCAATCCGATGAGGACCGCGAGCCCTAACGGTTTGGGAAGCCGGGACCATCCGATCCACCGGTCGGTCAGCTCTGCCACTCGCGCCAGTTGATCGACGAGCATCATCGTTGCCTCCACTTGACGGATCCGGCTGACGCAGCGTTCCTGATGACCGCGCAGCAGCGATGAAGCGTCGCGCGCCGCCATTTCCTAGGGAACGCGCCGGTGTCGTCGCGTGCTGCGCGCACGGCGCCCCCGCTCGTGGTCTGCCGTTGGTAGCTGCAGTGGACACTAACAGTTCGTCGGGCATGCGGCCGGTGGTTCCGTAGGGCGGCGGCGAAGTTCGCTGACCCCATGAGCCTCCCTTCGGATCCATCCACGGAGCACGACGACCCGAACGCTAACGACGGATTGGCGGGCGTGCACGGGTAGTCGACTACTCGATGTGCGCGCGGTGCGCCGCGGACGCCGGCGATGACCCGGCCCGGTGAGGTCAGGATCGCGCAGCAGGACGACCCGCGCGTAGCGGCACCCATCACGAAAGCGCCGGTGGCCGTGGATGATTCGGTTAGCTTCCGACTGCGTATGTGGGGGACAGTTGTCCGCCCGGCAGGTCGGCAATACCCCGAATCGATACCACTCCAGGCCGGAACGTCCCAGCCGGTCCGGAGGACATCGCCGATGGAGTAGTCGACTACCCGTGAAACCGGCCCCGGACCGGACGATGATCGAGATCGGTCAATCACCGCCGATAGCGTCAT
>NZ_LZKY01000314.1:0-6050 GCF_001673055.1 Mycobacterium sp. 1245801.1 | reverse complement strand
CTGGGCGGACCCGTCCTCGTTCTCGGTGAAGACCAGCTTGACCGAGTTGTCTTGCAGCGCATTGATGATGGCGATGTGATCGATCGCGTCGGCCGGGGTGACGGCCTGCTTGTAGACCTCGGAGAAGGCGGCCGCGTAGTACTCGGCGTCGGCATGGCCCACCGAACCTTCGGCGGCGGCGGTGATGAGCCGGTCGGCCCAGGTCCGCGCGGCTTCGCTCAGCAGCGCCTGGATGCGGATCCGGTTGTCTTCGGAGACGTCGACCGGCGTGGCGTCGGGGCCTTCGGACGGCAGCCGGACCATGAAATGCATGAGGGCCCAAGGTGATTCGCTGACCCGGGCGGTGAATTCCAGCCTGGTGCCGCCGAATTCATGCACCAGGATGTCCTCGATCTGCAGGCGCACCGCCGTGGTGTAGCGGTCACGCGGCAGATACACCAGGCAGGAAACGAAGTACTGCAGCCGGTCGGCACGCAGGAACAGCAACGCGTTTCGTTGCGGGCCCAGGTCCACCACCGCTTTGGCCATCGCCAGCAGCCGTTCGGCGCTCAGCGTGAACAGCTCCGAACGGGGAACGGTCTGGATGACGTCGAGCAGTAGCTGGCCCGGGTGGATCGGGTCGTTGTCGGCCATGGCCAGCGCCTCACGGACCCGGCGCGAAATCGTCGGGATCTCCAGGACGTCGGCGTTCATGGCGGCCACCGTGAACAACCCGACGAAGCGATGCTCGATCACGGCGCCATCGACGTATTCGCGGACCGCGATGGCATACGGGTAGGCGCCGTAGCGCAGGTAGCTGCCCACCACGGATTGCGCCAGGACCAGCAGCCGGTCCTCGTCGGTCAGCCGGGGGCGCGAGCCGGTGCGGGTCCGCAGGACGCCCAGGCCGGGTGACCCGTCGCCGGAGACCTGGCCGTCGTGCACGTGGCAGCGCTGGTAGCCGAGCAGGAGGAAGTTGCCGTTGCCCAGCCAGCGCAACAGCGCCGCGACGTCGTCGCGGTCGGGGGCCGAGAAGTGGCCGTCGGCATTGGTTTCCACCTGCGCGGCCAGGTCGTCCAGGGCGGCGATCAGGGTCGAGGCGTCGCTGGCGACCTGTTGCACGTCGGCGAGCACCTTGGGCAGCAGCCGCTCGACCTCGGTGAGCCCCTTGCTGTCGACCGACGGCAACAGCTGCACGTGGATCCACGCCTCACCCTCGTATTGCGATGCGCCCTCGGCTTTCGCCTGCACACGCAGCAGCTCGCCCTCCGGGCTGCGCAGCACGTCGAACACCGGCGTCATGATCGCCGTGTACGGGACGCCGAGCCGGTGCAGCAGCACGGTGACCGAATCCATCAGCATGCCGCCGTGGTCGGTGACCACCTGCAGCGCGGGCCCGAACCCGGCGGGGTCGTCGGCCGGGTACACCGCGACGCGGCTTTCGCCGGCGGGCCGGTGCAGGCCGAGGCGATAGTGGGCGCTCAGCATGGCCGGGGTCACGATCGCCGCCGGCACGGTCAAGTCGATGGGCCTGGTTTCCGCGCCGCCCGACTCGTCGCTATGCGGACCGCGATAGCTCTCTACGTAGGCCCTCGAGATCCACTCGGGAATGTCTCGCTGCTGGGTGAAGGTCGTCCACGGCTCGAGATCGTGTCTGGCTTCGGGATCGATCGTCATGCCGATAGCTCCCAACTGGCGACGGTGGTCAGTGCGCTCGGTCGCCCCGCTGGGTGGCGGTGCGGGGCAGAGCTGACACTAGTCGCGCGTCAGCTTGCGGTGGGTCACTCTGTGCGGCCGTGCCGCATCGGCGCCGAGGCGTTCGATCTTGTTCTCCTCGTATGCCCCGAAGTTGCCCTCGAACCAGAACCACTTCGCCTCGTTGTCGTCGTCGCCCTCCCAGGCCAGGATGTGTGTGCAGGTGCGGTCCAGGAACCACCGGTCGTGCGAGATCACCACGGCGCAGCCGGGGAACTGCTCGAGGGCGTTCTCCAGCGAGCTCAGGGTTTCGACGTCGAGGTCGTTGGTGGGCTCGTCGAGCAGGATCAGGTTCCCGCCCTGCTTGAGCGTCAGCGCCAGGTTGAGCCGGTTGCGCTCGCCACCGGAGAGCACCCCCGCCGGCTTCTGCTGATCCGGTCCCTTGAATCCGAACGCCGACACGTAGGCCCGCGACGGCACCTCGGTCTGGCCGACCACGATGTGGTCCAGCCCGTCGGAGACGACTTCCCACACGTTCTTCTTGGGATCGATTCCGGCGCGGGTCTGGTCGACGTAGCTGAGCTTGACGGTCTCGCCGACCTTGACCGTGCCGCTGTCCGGCTGCTCGAGGCCGACGATGGTCTTGAACAACGTGGTCTTCCCGACCCCGTTCGGGCCGATGACGCCGACGATGCCGTTGCGCGGCAGGGTGAAGGACAGGTCCTTGATGAGGGTGCGGCCGTCGTAGCCCTTGTCGAGGTGGTCGACCTCGACCACCACGTTGCCCAGCCGCGGACCGACCGGGATCTGGATCTCCTCGAAGTCGAGCTTGCGCGTCTTCTCGGCCTCGGCGGCCATCTCCTCGTAGCGCTGCAGCCGGGCCTTGCTCTTGGCCTGGCGCGCCTTGGCCCCGGAGCGCACCCACGCCAGCTCCTCGGCCAACCGCTTTTGCAGCTTGGCGTCCTTGCGGCCCTGCACGGCGATCCGCTCGGCCTTCTTCTCCAGGTAGGTGGAGTAGTTGCCCTCGTACGGGTAGGCGCGGCCGCGGTCGAGTTCGAGGATCCATTCGGCGACGTTGTCCAGGAAGTACCGGTCGTGGGTCACCGCCAGGATCGCCCCCGCGTAGGACGCGAGGTGCTGCTCGAGCCACTGCACGCTTTCGGCGTCCAGGTGGTTGGTCGGCTCGTCGAGGAGCAGCAGGTCGGGCTTGGACAGCAGCAGCTTGCACAGCGCGACGCGGCGCCGCTCACCACCGGACAGGTTGGTCACCGGCTCGTCCGGCGGCGGGCAGCGCAGCGCGTCCATGGCCTGCTCCAGCTGTGAGTCGAGGTCCCACGCGTCGGCGTGGTCGAGCTCCTCCTGCAGCCGGCCCATCTCCTCCATCAACTCATCGGAGTAGTCGGTGGCCATCAGCTCGGCGACCTCGTTGAAACGGTCGAGCTTGACCTTGATCTCGCCCAGGCCTTCTTCGACGTTGCCGCGGACGGTCTTGTCCTCGTTCAGCGGCGGCTCCTGCAGCAGGATGCCGACGGTTGCGTCGTTGGCCAGGAAGGCGTCGCCGTTGTTCGGCTTGTCCAGGCCCGCCATGATCCGCAAGACGCTCGACTTGCCGGCGCCGTTGGGCCCGACGACACCGATCTTGGCGCCTGGATAGAAGCTCAGTGTGACGTCGTCCAGGATCACCTTGTCGCCGTGCGCCTTGCGGACCTTTTTCATCGTGTAGATGAACTCAGCCATGCCGCGGTTGTGCCTTTCTGGTTGCGAAGTGATCTCGCGGACCATCCTAGGCATCGTCCGGCGGCGCGACCGCCGCCGCTAAGCGGTCAGCGGCAGCGGACCGGTGTCGGCGGACTCGGTGTCCTCGGTGCCGGCGTCCTCACCAGCGGCGTCGGACGCATCCGCCGGCGGTGCGGCGGCCTCGGTGGCGGTCGGACCGGTGTAGCCCGGGCGCTCGATGCGCACAATCGCGCGGGACACATCGGGCCCGACCGCGGTCGCGCGCATCTCCAGCGACGACCGACGGTTGCCGTCACGGTCCTCGTACTCGCTGGTGTACACGTGGCCCACCACGATCACCGGCGCACCCTTGCCCAACGCGGCCCCCACGCCGGTGACCAACTTGCCCCAGCAGTTGACGTTGATGAAGAGCGAGTTGCCGGGCTCCCAGCCGCCGTCGGCGGTGCGCCGCCGGGAATTGCTGGCGACGCGGAACTTGATGACCTCCTGGTTGCCGACCTGACGGCGTTCGGGGTTGTTGACGATGTGACCGACGACGGTGAGCGACGTTTCGAACATGGGCTGATCCCTTCTCGTTTGCATTGGCTATGGCTGCCAGTAGGCGCGGCGCCACCGACGAACACCGCCGGAACGACCCGGAGACGGGCCGCCGCTGTGGAAGAAACCGGGACTGTGGATCAGTCGGGATCGGCCGGGCCGGACCGCTGGGCCCGCTCGCCCCGCGCCAGTTGGGCCAGCATCGCGTTGTAGGCCATCAGCTCGGCGTCGTCGTCGCGTTCGGCGGCCCGGTCCAACCGCTTGGCGGTGCGACGATCACTGCGCGCCCACTGAATGAGCAGCGCGAGCATCACGATCACCAGGGGAAACTCCCCCGCCGCCCAGGCGATGCCCCCACCCAGCCGCTGATCGCCGAGCAGGTCGGTGTGCCAGCTCAGATCGAGCGAGCGGTAGTAGTCGGCGCCGAGGACCTTCTTGGTGCCCATCAGCACCACGCCGAAGAAGGCGTGCAGCGGCAGGGAGGCGAAGACCACCGCCACCTTGGCCAGCGGCGGGATCGGTCGCGGCGTCGGGTCCACCCCGATCACCACCCAATAGAACAGGTAGCCGCTCACCAGGAAGTGCACGTTCATCGCCAGGTGCCCGGCGTGGCTGCTCGCGGTGACGTCGAAGAGGTTCGACAGGTACAGCCCGTAAAATCCGGCGACGAACAGCACGGTGGCCACCACGGGATTGGTGAGGAACCGGGAGAAGCGGCTGTGCAACGCGGCCAGCAGCCATTCCCGCATGCCAGGCGGATCGTCACGGCCGGCGGCGGGCAGCGCCCGCAACGCCAGGGTGACCGGCGCGCCGAGCACCAGCAGGATCGGGATCAGCATCGACAGGCACATGTGGACCACCATGTGCATGCTGAACATCGCCGGCATGTAGCGGCCGACGCCTGACGACGTCGCGAACAGCAACACCGCGCAGCCGAGCAGCCAGGAAGAGGTCCGGCCCGGCGGCCAGTGATCGCCGCGCCGGCGCAGCCGCACCAGCGCGGCCACATACAGTGCAGCGAAGACGACTGCCGCCGAACCGAAGATCAGGTCGAAGCGCCAGTCGAACAGGATGCGCGCCACGGTGGGCGGTCCGTCGAAGTCGTAGCCGATCTCGGCTTCGGGGATCGACGGCAACCGGGCCGGGGGTGGCGGCGGCGGGGTGCGGCCCAGCCCGACGGCGATGCCGAAGGTCAGGCCGAAAATGGCGGCCTCGATCAACGTCAGCCGCAGCAGCGCGCCACGCCCGTGGCTCGGATCCGCTTGCAGCGCAGCCACACTCACGCGTCGCTGACGCCAGCCCAGCACCCCCAGGAAGCACAGCGCGATGAACTTCGCGGTGACCAACCGCCCATAGTCGGTGCTCAGCAGGTCGGAGGGCTGCACGCGGACCAGCGCGTTGACCAGACCGCTCACCGCCATCGCCACCCAACACCACAACGCGATCATCGAGAAACGCCTGGCGGCCAGCCCGAGGTGACCACCGCCCCGCAGGGCATGCGCAAGCAGGGCGAGCAGGCCACCGGCCCACAGGCTGGCGGCGACCAGGTGGATCAGCAGGCCGTTGGTGGCCAGGTCGTGCGAACCCCCGGCGGACGAATGACCGGTCAGGCCAAGGGGAATCAGCGTCGCCACCGACGCGGCGACCAGCACCGGCGTCCACGACCAGCGCAGCACCGAGAGGCTCGCCACCGTGATCACCGCGGCCAGGATCGCGGTCCAGCGCCAGGCCGAGGCGTTGGTGATCAGGCCCGCCAGCGACCACATCCGCGCCGCGGGAATGTCGGCGACGGCATGGCCGGACACATCGGAGATGGTCAACGGGACCAGCAGGGCGGCGCATACCGCCCACACCCCCGACGCCACCGTCCCCAGCCGCAGCGCCCGGTAGCCGTCGGCGTCGAGGACGCCGTTCCGCTGCGGCGGTACCAGGAACGCGGCGAACAGGAACGAGCCGACCGCGAGCACCGCGCCGATCTCGCCCGCCGCCCGCACGAACGGCAACCCCAGCGTGGTCACCGGACCCGGGTCGGGCAGGCCCGTCACCGTCAGCGAGCTGGCCAGCGAGAGGGCCCCGATGCCGGCGGCGGTGCAGCCCGCCAG
>NZ_LZKY01000313.1:0-11306 GCF_001673055.1 Mycobacterium sp. 1245801.1 | reverse complement strand
TCGAGCTGCCCCAACCGGACAAGGACGCCATCGCGATGGTGCGCAGCCCCCATTTCCGTGGCTACACCCGGCTCGGCGGTGAACTGACCCGCGGCGAGGTGGATTGGCGTGAGCAGATCGACGTCGGACCGGAGCGCGCGGCGCTCGATGGGCTGGGCAAGTCCGACTATCGGTGGCTGCAGGGCCCGAATCAGTGGCCGGCCGCGCTGCCGGAGCTGCCCGGGATCATCGAGGAGTGGGACGCCGCGCTGTCCGCGGTCGCGCGCACCCTGCTGCGACACTGGGCGGCCTCGCTCGGCAGCCCGCCCGGCGTGTTCGACGCCTCCTTCGCCGACGCGCCGGCCACCCTGATCAAGATCATCCGGTACCCGGCCCGCGCGGCAAGCGCGCAGGGCGTGGGCGCCCACCGCGACTCCGGGGTGCTCACCCTGTTGCTGGCCGAGCCGGGCAGCACCGGCCTGCAGGTCCGGCGCGGCGGCGGGAAAGGAGGCCATCCCGATGACGGCTGGATCGAAGTGCCGCCGCGCGAGGGGGCGTTCATCGTCAACATCGGCGAGCTGCTGGAGGTGGCCACCCGCGGTTACCTGCGGGCCACCGAGCACCGGGTCAGCCTGCACGGGCAGGCCGGGGACCGCATCTCGGTGCCCTACTTCTTCAATCCGCGCCTGGACGCACAGATACCCGTGCTGTCGCTGCCCGACGAGCTCGCGGCGCGGACCGATGAACACTGGACACCGTCGCACGATCCGGCCGACCCCATGTTTTCGGTCTACGGGCGCAACGCATGGAAGAGCAGGCTGCGGGCCCATCCGGATGTGGCCGCGGCGCACGGATATTCGGCAGATCGCTTAGAAAACGGCTGAGGGTGGCCGTGCCGGCGTGACCGGCGCCGGGTAGGGTCACACACGAAAATCCCGTCTCCGGCTCTAGGGGCGAATAAGTCCGGTGAACTCGAACAACAAGCTGACAGCGTCGTCGCTGCGGGAGGCCTTCGGTCACTTCCCGTCCGGTGTGGTAGCGATCGCCGCCGAGGTGAACGGAACCCGGGAAGGCCTGGCGGCCAGCACCTTCGTCCCCGTTTCGCTGGACCCGCCGCTGGTGTCGTTCTGCGTGCAGAACACCTCGACGACCTGGCCCAAGCTCAAAGACCTGCCGATGCTGGGCATCAGTGTGCTCGGCGAGGCGCATGACGAGGCCGCGCGCACGCTGGCCGCGAAGACCGGCGACCGATTCGCGGGACTGGAAACGGTCTCCCGGTCCTCCGGTGCGGTGTTCATCAAGGGCACCGGCCTGTGGCTGGAAAGCGCGATCGAGCAGCTTATTCCGGCGGGCGACCACACCATCGTGGTGTTGCGGGTCAACGAGGTGACCGTGGACGCCGAGGTGGCGCCCATCGTGTTCCATCGCAGCGTGTTCCGCCGCCTCGGCGCCTAATCGGCTCGCTGAGCCGTCGACCTGCTACGGGCGGCGGCCCAGTTCCTCCCGAAAGCCCTGAATGCGGCTCTCGAGTTCGGCGGCGTCGGTGTACCGGCCTTCCTTGTTCGCGAGCTGGGCGCGTACCGACAGCTGGCGGATCGCGGTGCGAATGTTGTTGATGCTGGCGGTTTCTCGCATGGGTTTCATGAACTGCCTTTCCGGTCGTGGACAGACGACCGCACAGGGCGGCCCGACAGGATGCAGTGTGGTTACCCGAGTCCCGCGGCGGCGTAACGCGCCACGGCGCGACGTCGCCGAGCGTGAACTCAGTTGCACGTTGAGCGCCGAATGTGAAGGTAGCTTCACATTCGAGCCGCAAGGCGGCGCGCGATCAGCGGCGGAACAGCTTGTTACCCAGCCACACGACCGGGTCGTACTTGCGGTCGGCGACCCGCTCTTTCATGGGGATCAGCGCGTTGTCGGTGATCTTGATGTTCTCCGGGCAGACCTCGGTGCAGCACTTGGTGATGTTGCAGTAGCCCAGACCGTGCTCGTCCTGGGCGTCGTTGCGCCGGTCGCGGGTGTCCAGCGGGTGCATTTCCAGCTCGGCGATCCGCATCAGGAACCGGGGACCGGCGAACGCCTTCTTGTTCTCCTCGTGGTCGCGCACCACGTGGCAGACGTTCTGGCACAGGAAGCACTCGATGCACTTGCGAAATTCCTGCGAGCGCTGCACGTCCTCCTGCGCCATCCGGTACTCCCCGGGCTGCAGGTCCTTGGGCGGCGCGAAAGACGGTATCTCGCGGGCCTTTTCGTAGTTGAACGAGACGTCGGTCACCAGGTCGCGGATCACCGGGAACGTGCGCAGCGGCGTGACGGTGACGACCTCGTCCTCGGCGAACGTCGACATCCGGGTCATGCACAGCAGCCGCGGCTTGCCGTTGATCTCCGCCGAGCAGGAACCACACTTGCCCGCCTTGCAGTTCCACCGGACGGCCAGATCGGGCGTCTGGGTCTGCTGCAGGCGATGGATGATGTCGAGGACGACCTCGCCCTCGTTGACCTCGACCGTGAAGTCCTGCAGACCGCCGTCGGCGTCGTCGCCGCGCCACACCCGCATCGTCGCGTTGTAGGTCATTTGCCACTCCGTCCTGGGTGCCCGGCGAGTTCTTCGTCGGTGTAGTACTTCTCCAGCTCGGCGATGTCGAACAGCTCCAGCAGATCGGGCCGCATCGGCGTCTGATCCTTCTTCGTGATGGTGATCTCGGGGATCACCTCGTCACCGCCGCTCGCCTCGCAGACCAGCAGCACCTTGCGCCACGACGAGTCCATCGCCGGGTGGTCGTCACGGGTGTGCCCGCCGCGGCTCTCGGTGCGCTGCAGCGCAGCCTTGGCGACGCACTCGCTGACCAGCAGCATGTTGCGCAGGTCGATGGCCAGGTTCCAGCCCGGGTTGTACCGGCGCTGCCCCTCGACGTGCAGGTTCTTGAACCGCTCGCGCAGCTTGTTGAGCCGCTCGAGGGCCTCGGTGATCTCTTCCTCCTTGCGGATGATGCCGACCAGGTCGTTCATCGACTGCTGCAGCTCGAGCTGCAGGGTGTACGGGTTCTCCGCGGCCGCGCCGTTGGCCGGCGCCTCGAAGGGCGACAGCGCCCGCTTGGCCGCCGCGTCCACGGCGTCCTCGGCGATCGTCGGCCGGCTGCTCAGGGCACGCACGTAGTCGGCCGCACCCAGACCGGCACGCCGGCCGAACACGAGCAGGTCCGACAGCGAGTTGCCGCCCAGCCGGTTGGACCCGTGCATGCCGCCGGAGCATTCGCCGGCGGCGAACAGCCCGGGGACGGTGGCCGCGCCGGTGTCGGCGTCGACCTCGACGCCACCCATCACGTAGTGGCAGGTCGGCCCGACTTCCATCGGCTCCTTGGTGATGTCGACGCCGGCCAGCTCCTTGAACTGGTGGTACATCGACGGCAGGCGGCGGTTGATCTCCGCGGGGGTCAGCCGCGAGGCGATGTCCAGGAAGACGCCGCCGTGTGGGCTGCCGCGGCCGGCCTTGACCTCGGAGTTGATCGCGCGCGCGACCTCGTCGCGCGGCAGCAGGTCGGGGGTGCGGCGGGCCGAGTCGTTGTCCTTGAGCCACTGGTCGGCCTCTTGCTCGGTCTCGGCGTACTGGCCCTTGAACACCGAGGGGATGTAGTCGAACATGAACCGCTTGTCGTCCGAGTTCTTCAGCACCCCGCCGTCACCGCGGACACCCTCGGTGACCAGGATCCCCTTCACGCTCGGCGGCCAGACCATGCCCGTCGGGTGGAACTGGACGAACTCCATGTTGATCAGCGACGCGCCCGCCCGCAGGGCCAGGGCGTGGCCGTCGCCGGTGTACTCCCACGAGTTCGAGGTGACCTTGAACGACTTGCCGATCCCGCCGGTGGCGAGCACCACCGCGGGCGCCTCGAACAGGATGAAGTTGCCGCTTTCGCGGATGTAGCCGAACGCGCCGGCGATCGCGTCGCCGTCCTTGATCAGCTCGGTGATCGTGGTCTCGGCGAACACCCGGATCCGGGCTTCGTAGTCGCCGAGCTCGGCGAAGTCCTCCTGCTGCAGCGAGACGATCTTCTGCTGCATGGTGCGGATCAGTTCCAGGCCGGTGCGGTCACCGACGTGGGCCAGCCGCGGGTAGGTGTGCCCACCGAAGTTGCGCTGGCTGATCTTGCCGTCCTTGAGGCGATCGAACAGTGCCCCATAGGTTTCCAGCTCCCAGACCCGGTCGGGGGCTTCCTTGGCGTGCAGTTCGGCCATGCGCCAGTTATTGAGGAATTTCCCGCCGCGCATGGTGTCGCCGAAGTGGGTCTTCCAGTTGTCTTTCGGGTTGGTGTTGCCCATCGAGGCCGCGCAACCACCCTCGGCCATGACCGTGTGGGCCTTGCCGAACAGGGACTTGCACACCACCGCAACCCGCAAACCCCGTTCGCGCGCTTCGATAACCGCGCGCAGTCCCGCGCCGCCGGCACCGATCACGACCACGTCGAACGTGTGCCGCTCGATTTCAACCATGAAACCCTCGCTAGCTAAATCTGTGATTTATTTCGAAATGGCTTGTCAGCCAACAAACCTGAGGTCAGGAATGGTGCCGCTGGCCACCAGTGCGATGTAGAAGTCGGTGAGCATCAGGGTGCCCAGCGTGATCCAGGCGAACAGCTTGTGGCGGGTGTTGATGACGCTGACCTGGGTCCAGATCCAGTACCGCACAGGGTGCTTGGAGAAGTGCTTGAGCCGCCCGCCGGTGACGTGCCGGCAGGAGTGGCAGGACAGCGTGTAGACCCACAGCATGATGACGTTGCCGAGCAGGATCAGATTGCCCAGACCGAAGCCGAATCCGCCCGGGCCGCTGTCGGAGTGGAACGCGACGATCGCGTCGTAGGTGTTGATCACCGAGATGATGCCGGCGATATAGAAGAAGTACCGGTGGGTGTTCTGGATGATCAGCGGGAACTTGGTCTCGCCGGTGTAGTGCACGCGAGGCTCGGCCACCGCGCAGGCGCTGGGCGACTGCCACACCGTGCGGTAGTAGGCACCGCGGTAGTAGTAGCAGGTCAGACGGAACAGCAGCAGGAACGGCAGCGACAAGGCGGCGTACGGCAGCCACCATACGTCGGGCAGGAACTGCGGCCAGATGTCGCCGGCCTCACCGCAACCCTTGCTCACGCAGGGCGAGTAGAACGGTGTCAGGTAGTGGTATTTGGGAACGAAGAAGTAATCCTGTTGGAACGCCCGCGCCGTCGCATAAATAATGAATGCGGCGAAGCCTAGATCGATCCGCAGCGGCGACATCCACCACCGATCGGTGCGCAGGGTGCGTTGCGGGATACGGGCGCGCGTGGGTGAAAAGACACCGGACGCAGGACGGTTCGCCGTGGGTGCGCTCATTTAGTGTGTTCCTCTTCGAACGGGCTGTAGGTCGAAGGGTACACAGAACCAAGCCCCCCTTTTCTGGGGGGCTTGTGTTGTTCGACGTTGGTCAGGACCTGTTGTGACCGCCGACACCCTCGTCGTCGACGTCGCGCCAGAATTCGCTGTCGTATTGGGTGTCGGGAATGACGATCTTCTCACCGGACTGCTGCACGGTGGCGCCCGCCAGGTCCAATTCGGACACGTCGGTGTCGAGCAGGTCGACGTCGGACAGGATGCGGTCGGCGTCGATGACGATGCGCCGCATGGCCGGGCTGTCACCGTATCGGGCCCGCAGGGAGCTCACGCACCGCCGCAGGCCGCCGATGAGGTCGTGTAGTTCGGCGAATTCGGTCGTGCCAGTCGTGCTCGGCGTGCGAGTCAAAGGATCTCCTCGGCAGTGTTTCGGATCACAGTACGCCCTCGATACTATCCACCGCACACGCCAGACGTCAGGTCGTTGGGCCGGGATGCCGAGGGAGCAAACACTTATGACGGGACGTGCCACACCGGCCGAGCGGGCCGCCGCGCTGCTGGAACTGCACCGGCCGGGCAACCCGGTCATCCTGCCGACCGTGTGGGATGCCTGGTCGGCCCGGCTGGCCGCCGGCGCCGGATTCGCCGCGCTCACCGTGGGCAGCCATCCGATGGCGGACTCGATCGGCAAACCGGACAACGAGGGCATGTCGTTCGACGATGTGCTCACCCGGGTCGCGCAGATCACCGCCGCGGTCGACGTCCCGGTGTCGGTGGACATCGAATCCGGCTACGGCCAGCGGGCGGGCCGGCTGATCGAGGGCCTGCTCAGCGTCGGGGCCGTGGGGTGCAACATCGAGGACAGCGTGCACTCGGAGGGCAAGCGGCTGCGGTCCGCCGACGAACACGCCGATCTGGTCGGCGAGCTGCGGTCGGCCGCTGACGCGGCCGGGGTACACGTCGTCATCAACGCCCGGACCGATCTGTTCCTGCGCCAGGACGGCGAGGCCTCCGATCGCGTCGAGCGGGCGGTGGACCGACTGAACAAGGCCGCCGCCGCGGGCGCCGATGTCCTCTATCCGGTGGGCCGCCACGACCCCGACACGTTGCGGCGCCTGACGGCGGAGTTGCAGCGGCCGGTCAACGCGATCGCGCTGCCCGATCAGGACGACCCGGCGTCCTTCGGTCCGCTGGGCGTCGCGCGGATCAGTTTCGGGCCCTTCTTTCAGGCCGCGCTGGCGGCCCACGCCAAGGAGCTGCTGGCCCGCTGGGGCTGATGCGATGAATCCGGCGGAGCCGTTGCGGCTCCGCCGGATTCGCCGGCCGGTATGCGTCCGGACGGGCCGGAGATTATTTGGTGATCGCGATGCGCTGCGCCTGGCTTCCGGCGTACGCACCGGTGACCCGCACGGTCAGCACGCCCGCGTCGTAGCTCGCCGTGATGGCGTCGCCGGTGACGTGGGCGGGCAGCTGGAACGACCGGCGGAACGATCCGTACCGGATCTCCCGAAGCGTGCGGCCTTCCTTCTCTTCGGCGTGCTCGTCGCGGTGTTCGCCGTGGATGACCAGGCGGCCGCGGTCGACCTCGACCTTGACGTCCCGGTCGACGTCAACGCCCGGGAGTTCGACCCGTACGATCGCGTCGTCGCCGTCCTTGACGATCTCGGCGGCGGGCCGCAAACCGCTGGTCGCCGGGGTGTTCCAGTCCGCCGCGGCGGCGGGGCCGAAAAAGTCGCGCAACCACCGGTCGGTGTCCCAGGCCGGTCGCGACCACAATGCGAGGCTGCTCATGACGCTTCCCTTTCCATTCCTTGAGCTTCATTGTGAAATTCCTGTGACCGGCGCCTGCGCGACCGGCTACTACGACAAACATGAGTCGACCACGCTTAAGTTCCACCTCGCCGTTCGCCGGCAGTGAACGATCAATCACATCGGTTCCTGTGAGTTGTGAGATCCTCGTCATAGGACCGTCACATTGGGCGAGAAGAACGTAATTTCCGGCCGTTACTCTCAAAGCCATGTCTGCAGACGGGATTTCGCGCGCCAGCTGTGCGCCTCGTCACATCATCGTAGTCGGACATGGCATGGTGGGGCACCGGTTCGTCGAGGCGCTGCGCGCCCGTGACACCGAGGGACTGTGGCGCATCACGGTTTTCGCCGAGGAGACCAACGCGGCCTACGACCGCGTGGGGCTGACCTCGTACACCGAAAGCTGGGATCGCAAGCTACTGGCCTTGCCCGGCAACGAATATGAGGGTGACGAGCAGGTCCGGCTGGTGCTCAACCAGCGCGTTACCGAAATAGACCGCGCGACAAAGGCGGTGGTCACCGCCGACGGTCAGCGGCACGGCTACGACACCTTGGTCCTGGCGACCGGGTCGTACGCCTTCGTGCCGCCGGTGCCGGGTCACGATCTGCCCGCCTGTCACGTCTACCGCACCCTTGACGACCTCGACGCCATCCGCGCCGACGCCCAGCGCACGGTGGAAACCTCACACGCCGCCGCGGGTGTGGTGATCGGTGGCGGCCTGCTCGGGCTGGAAGCCGCTAATGCGCTGCGCCAGTTCGGGTTGCAGACCCATGTCGTCGAGATGATGCCGCGGCTGATGGCCCAGCAGATCGACGAGGCCGGCGGCGCGCTGCTGGCCAGGATGATCGGCGAGCTCGGCATCTCGGTGCACGTCGGCACGGGCACCGAATCGATCGAGTCGATCGAGCATGCGGACGGCTCCACCTCGGTGCGCGTGAGCCTGACCGACGGCCAGGTCATCGACGCCGGTCTGGTGATCTTCGCGGCCGGCATCCGGCCGCGCGACGAACTGGCCACCGCGGCTGGGCTGGACCGCGCCGAGCGTGGCGGCGTGCTGACCGATGTGGCTTGCCAGACAAGCGATCCCGACATCTACGCGATCGGTGAGGTCGCGGCGATCGGCGGGCGCTGCTACGGCCTGGTGGGCCCGGGCTACACCTCCGCCGAGGTGGTGGCCGACCGGTTGCTTGACGGGGTCGCGGAGTTCGGCGAGGCCGACCTGTCCACGAAGCTCAAGCTGCTCGGTGTCGACGTGGCCAGCTTCGGCGACGCGATGGGGACGACCGAGAACTGCCTCGAGGTTGCCATCAACGACGCGGTCAACCGGACCTACGCCAAGCTGGTGCTCTCCGACGACGCCAAGACGCTGCTCGGCGGCGTGTTGGTCGGCGACGCCTCCTCCTATGGCGTGCTGCGACCCATGGTCGGCAGCGAGCTGCCCGGCGACCCGCTCGCGCTGATCGCGCCTGCCTCCTCCGGCGGTAGCACCGCGTTGGGCGTTGGAGCGCTGCCGGATTCGGCGCAGATCTGCTCCTGCAACAACGTCACCAAGGGCGATCTGAAGTGTGCGATCGCCGACGGCTGCGCGGATGTCCCGGCGCTGAAGGCGTGCACCTCGGCCGGCACCTCGTGTGGGTCGTGCGTCCCGCTGCTCAAGCAGCTGCTGGAGGCCGAGGGCGTGGAACAGTCCAAGGCCCTGTGCGAGCACTTCAGCCAGTCGCGCGCGGAGCTTTTCGAGATCATCTCCGCCACCGAGATCCGGACCTTCTCCGGTCTGCTGGAGCGCTTCGGCCGCGGAAAGGGTTGCGACATCTGCAAACCCGTGGTCGCCTCCATCCTGGCTTCCACCGGGTCGGAGCACATCCTCGAAGGCGAGCAGGCCTCGCTGCAGGATTCCAACGACCACTTCCTGGCCAACATCCAGAAGAACGGCAGCTACTCGGTGGTGCCCCGGGTGCCCGGCGGAGACATCAAGCCCGAGCACCTGATCCTGATCGGCCAGATCGCCCAGGATTTCGGGCTCTACACCAAGATCACCGGCGGTCAACGGATCGACATGTTCGGCGCCCGGGTCGACCAACTGCCGGAGATCTGGAAGCGCCTGGTCGACGGCGGCATGGAGTCCGGCCACGCCTACGGCAAGGCGTTGCGCACGGTGAAAAGCTGCGTGGGTACCGACTGGTGCCGTTACGGGCAGCAGGATTCCGTGCAGCTGGCCATCGATCTGGAACTGCGCTACCGCGGCCTGCGGGCGCCGCACAAGATCAAGATGGGCGTCTCGGGCTGCGCGCGGGAATGCGCCGAGGCGCGCTCCAAGGACGTGGGCGTCATCGCCACCGAAAAGGGCTGGAACCTCTACGTCGGCGGCAACGGCGGTATGACGCCCAAGCACGCGCAGCTGTTGGCCAGCGATCTGGACACCGAAACGCTGGTCCGCTATGTCGACCGGTTTGTCATGTACTACATCCGGACGGCCGACCGGCTGCAGCGCACGGCGCCGTGGGTCGACTCCCTCGACGGCGGCCTCGACCACGTGCGCGAGGTGGTGTGCGACGACTCGCTAGGCCTGGCCGCCGAATTCGAGGCCGCAATGGAGCGGCACGTCGAGAACTACAAGTGCGAATGGAAGGGCGTGTTGGACGACCCGGACAAGCTGTCGCGGTTCGTTTCGTTCGTCAACGCCCCGGATGCCGTCGACTCGACGGTGGCATTCACCGAGCATGCCGGGCGCAAAATCCCTGTGTCCATTGGCATGCCGCGGGTTCGTACAGCGACAACTCCGGAAGAGTGAGGAAGGGATCATGACACTTCTCAACGACATTGCGGTGTGGACCCACGCTTGCGCTTACGACCACCTCATTCCGGGTCGCGGCGTCGGCGTGCTGCTCGACGACGGCTCCCAGGCGGCGCTGTTCCGGCTCGATGACGGCTCGGTGCACGCGATCGGCAACGTCGACCCGTTCTCCGGGGCCGCGGTGCTGTCACGCGGGATCGTGGGCGACCGGGACGGCCGCGTCACGGTGCAGTCGCCCATCTTGAAGCAGGCCTTCTCGCTCGAAGACGGTTCGTGCCTGGATGATCCGACCGTCTCGGTGCCGGTGTACCCGGTGCGGATCACCGCCGACGGCTACGTCCAGATCGCGCGGGACTACCAGCAGCGGGCCGCCTGATGCCGACCCCGGTTCACCGGGTGATGTCGCCGACCAGGTAGCGCTGCATCGTCGGCCCGATCGCGTCGACGATCGCGTCCACCGACATGGAATGCAGCGGCTCGGAGCGGATGCCGTAGCGCATGATGCCCAGGCCCACCAGTTGTGAGGCGCACAGCGAGGCGCGCAGGGCGACCTTGTCGGCCCCCAGCATTTTCAGCAGCGGGCCAAAGACCGGGCCGACGAACATGTTTTGCACGATCTCGGCGGTCTTCGCCATCCCCGTCGACGCGATGGCGCTGGCCGCGAACGGGCCGCCACCGGCGGCGTCCCAGGTGGTGATCAGCGTGCGCAGGGTCCGCCGGCCCACCTGGTTGACCCCGCCGGTGACCATCCGGTCGATGAATTCCGGTGTGCCGAAGGGCAACCGCAACATCTTGGCGACCGGGTCGAGGATCCCACGCGACGGCTCTTCGCGACGGGGCATGGTGCCAGGATCACCCGTCTGCGGGCAAAGATCAAGGAACGCCGGGCACCGGCGTGGCTCGACGGTGGGCGTTTGGCGCTACGGCACCGAGCGCACGGCGCGGCCGCGGGCCAGCTGATGCGGGCTCGACCGGCGCGATGCGTGCCGGGCGGTGGGGGCAAGCACCGGCGGCAGGGCCCGCCGGAACCTGTTGGCGACCAGGCGCGCCAGCCCGGGATGGGTGCCCAGCGGTTCGCTGACCAGGTCGGCGCCACAACCGTGCAGCCGTTGCTGGAACAGGCCGTCGGCCAGCAGGTATGAGGCGACCACGACACGGCTACCGGCGCGGCGCGCGCGGACCTGCACACCACCGCGACGTTGTTGTCCGCGTTGACCGGATCGCGGGTGAGCCTGGCGTTCGCGGCCACCGGCGATCCACAGCTGGCCGAGGCCGTGGAGCGGGCCCGCGCGCGCCGCGCCGGTAGCCGTGTCGTGGTCGCCTCATACCTGCTGGCCGACGGCCTGTTCCAGCAACGGCTGC
>NZ_LZKY01000312.1:0-1632 GCF_001673055.1 Mycobacterium sp. 1245801.1 | reverse complement strand
CCCGTCCCTCGCTTGCGTCGACGATGCTCATCCCCACCTCGCTGGTGGAGTGCCGGCCGTCGCGGTGGCAGCCGGCGACGATCTCGACATAACTGCGCGGCCCGTTGAACACCGATTCCACCACCGGCCGCGCCGATTGTGGAATGCCCAGGTAGTCAAGGACTTCCGCAAGTGGTGCACCCGAACGCAGCCGCTCGTCGGCTCTCGCCCCGACCCGCATCGGCATGCTGAACTCGTCGAACCGCGCCGGCGGCCGTTGGGCGAGACCGACGGTGAGCACCGGAACCAGAGCGCGTGGATCGTCGATGTTCATCGCGGTGAAGGTGATCAGCTGTGCGCTGCGCAACGCGACCACGGTGATCGACGGCTTGCCGGCCTCACCGCTGCGCTGCGCGACGATGCCGCGCAGCAAGTCGGCGCCGGCGCCGGGCTCACCGGTGTCCTTGGCGGGGCCGACGTAACGCAGGTCCAGCCACCGCTGCGGAAAACACACCACCTTGATCCACTCGGCGACGGCGGGGTTGACGAGTCCGGCCTCCGAAACCAGGCCCAGCTCGGTCAGCTCAGCCTTCTGACGGTCGAGGAACGCGTTGCGCTCCGCGGCATCACGATAGGGCGAGGTGATTGCCAGCACCCAGGGAAAGCTCCCCGCCCCAACCGTTTCCGCGATGAACCAAGCGTGATCGACCGTCAGCTCGACGGCGTTGGGCGCTTGCTGCATCAGGTTCGTTCAGGCACGAACTAGCCGCCCCATTTGGCGGCTTCGGCCTGGTCGCGGGCGAGCATGGACATGGTGTTCGCCTCGTGGGTGCTGGCCATCGACTGGTAGGCGCGCACCAGGCTTTCCATCGCCTGGTTCCACTGGGCCTGCCACACCTGGTAGGTCATACCGGTGTCACCCTGCCAGGCGTTGGACAACGTGGCCTGTTCGCTGGCGATGTCGGAACCGAGCCCCTGCATGGTGCCGGCGTATCCGGACATGTCGGCGGCGTGGCTCAACATCGCCGGGTAGTTGTACATGATCTGCGACATGACAAGTCCTTTCGAGGTTGCTAGCGGTGAGCTCAGAACGCGGTGTAGCCGGAGGCGGCGGCGGCGTCGGCGGCCACGTAGGTCCCGGCGGCGTCCCCGAGGTTGGCCTGGGCGATGTCGAGCAGGGTGTTGACCCGCGCGGCGACCTCGACGAACCGCGCGTGCGCGGCCTGGAAGGCGGCAGAGGACTCACCCTGGTGGAACGCCTGCGCCGACATGGCTTCCTGCTCGGCCTGGCTGATCGTGCTGCGCAGCAATGCCGCCTTGGCGCTGAAGGCCGACTGTGCGGCTACCAACTGCGGAATGTGAGCGTCCAACATACTCATGTTGATTCCTTTCTGTTGCGTCCGTTGGGGATTCGGTAATTCACCTGCATCTGGCTGACTGCCTTACCCCCCTTTCCCCGGATCGGTTGGGCCCGTTGGGTTGCCGGCCTCGTGCTCCCACGTGCCGGGCACCATCGGCATGCGTGGGCCGCCGCCGAAGTCGTCGTCGGCCAGCTTGGTCAATCCGGCCGCCTGAAAAGCCTTCTGCCGCTGTGTCGTTCCGGCGAATCCGAGCGCCCCGGCACCCTGCGCGGATGCGACGGCCGCGGCCAGC
>NZ_LZKY01000311.1:0-834 GCF_001673055.1 Mycobacterium sp. 1245801.1 | reverse complement strand
GACGCTACCTCTAGTGGTATCCGGTCATGTCAGTTCCGGACGCAGCGCCTCACTGCTGTCGCTCCTCGCGAAGCTGGTCGATCAGGGTGGTACTCGGTGCGTGATCATTTGCCACCAAAGCCGCGCACCAAGCGCGCGACACCAACTGCAGATCGGCGTCAATCGCTTCGATATCGCGCATGTCCGAATGCTAAGCCGAGGCAGCGCTTCGCTCACTTCACCCCGGCGAACGGCGCAGATTCTTTATCTCGAAGGTGACTGATCGCTGGCGTAAGACCACCGACTTTATGCGGCCGTCAGCATCGGTTTGAGGCAGATCGTCGTCGGACCGGCCTGACGTCGCTGGGATTCGCTAGTGAGATGAAGCCGTGTCTGCGCTGCGTCGAGGCTAGTACATAGTGAATAGCGGCCAACGGCGTCCGCCCGTAATTTTCTACCCATGCGAGACCTCGCGACCATCGATGGCGAATCCGCCTGGTGACGCGAGCGCGCCTAGCGGCTCGATAACTCTGCGACGGCATTCCAGTACCACATTGATCGATCAGGCGCTCGACGAGCGAACGGCGGCAAATTGCACCGCAGCGTCGGCTTGAACCGGCGTGGAGAGGTTACCACGAGGTAGCGTCATAGCTGCTCCAGAAGAACAGGGTGCGGTTTTACGGGCGGTGCAATGCAGCTGAAATGGATTAGCGTTGCCGGTCTGATCGCTCAGGCCGGTGGTGATCCGTGGGCGATTAACCAGAGCTTGCAGGCCGGTAGCCCTTTTCAGATCTCTCAACTGGCAGAGGCTTTCCATGCTGCCGGCCGATGCTCCACCGCAGCCCAAGAAGAATT
>NZ_LZKY01000310.1:0-1624 GCF_001673055.1 Mycobacterium sp. 1245801.1 | reverse complement strand
GCCTCGTGCCAGACCCGCAACGCCACCCCCCGCTGGCCACCGCGTTCGGCCATCCGGGCGGCGTCGCGCGCGGCGGCCACCGCGCCGTGGGCGTCCCGCACCAGGGCCAGCCGCCACGCCCGCGCCACGCCGAGCTCGGGCGCGAACAACGCGGATTTGGTGCCGTGCCGGGATTCGGCCCTGCTCAACGCTTTCGCCGCCGCGGCGGTGTCGCCCTGCTGGGCCAGCGCGGTGGCCAGCAGCGTCAGCGACAACGGCCCCCACGAATAACCGGTGCGCTCCAGGGTGGCGGCAGCCGGAGTCAATAACGCTGCTGCGGAGGCGAATTCGCCACCGGCCAGCAGCACATGCGCCAGCAGCACCTCGCCGATCGCGCGGCCCGGCTGTTGCAGCTCGGCGAAGTCGGTGAACTGCTGCGCGAGCAGGCGGGCCTGGTCGGGCCGGCCGGCCATCAGCAGCGCGGTGGTCTGTCCCAGCCCGATCGTGAAGCGCAGCAGCCCAGGGTGTTCGGCACCCAGCGCGCGCTGCGCCAGGGGCTCGACGTCGTCGAATCGGCCCTCACGCGCCGCGCACAACGCGGCCGCGCTGGCCGCCCAGGCCACCGCCTGGTCATCGGCCGACGGCGATGCGAGGACGTCGCCGGCCACCTTCACGGCGTGACCGACATTGCCGGCGTTCATCGCGAACGTCGCGCTGAGCGCGTCCAGGGTGGTGCGCGGGCCGGTATCGGTGACCCGATTGCGCACCGTCCGCAGGAACGCGGTGGCGCGCTCGGGTTCGCTCAGCATCCAGAACTGGTTCGCCGCCCGCAGCAGCGCCCAATCCATCAGCGCCGCTTCGGTCAGTGCGCTGGAGTCGACGTCGGCCAGCACCGAATCGGCCTCGCGACCACGGCCCTGCCATGCCAGGGCGTGGGCCAGCGCGAGCCGCGCCGCCAACCCGCCGGACCGCTGCAGGGCCGACCGGGCCAGTCGCTCGCCCAGCGCCAGGTCGCCCAGCCGCAGCGCCTGCTGTGCGGCGGCGGCGACGTCGGCGACCCGCGGGGGAGTGGCACTGTCCAGCGCCAGCGACACCAGCCGCAACCGGTCGCTGAGGTGCTCCGACGGCCGCTGGGACAGCAGCTCGACCACGTCGGTGCGTCGCTGTCGCGCGTCGTCGGGATCGAGCAGCGCCCGCGTCCGCTCGGCGAACAGCGGGTGGGCGGTGTAGACGACCGGGTCGTCGGAGGAGCCGCCGCGCTCGCGGGTCTCCGCCGCGCCCCACGCCACCGCGTCGGCCACCGCGCCGTCACCGGCGAGCTCGGTCAGATTGGTGACCGAGAGCGGCTCGGCGACGGCGAGGTACTCCAGCACCGACCGCGCCGCGGCGGGCAGCTCGGCGAGGAAGGTATCGATCTGCGCCGGGGCGCTCGCCCCGCCCGGCGGCTCGATGTCGAGCCGGGTGAGCAGGTCGTCACCCCACAGCGCCGCGATCGCCTCGGGAGCGGAGTCGGCGCGGGCGGTGACGATGAGCCGTCCGGCGCCGTCGCGCGCCAGCTGGTAGACGAGGGTGGCCGACAGCACGTCCAGGTGTTGGGCGTCGTCGACGACGAGCAGCAGGTCGTCACCGCCCAGCGATGCCCGGG
>NZ_LZKY01000309.1:0-1239 GCF_001673055.1 Mycobacterium sp. 1245801.1 | reverse complement strand
GACGCTACCCCGCTGGTAACCTCTCCACGCCGGTTCAAGCCGACGCTGCGGTGCAATTTGCCGCCGTTCGCTCGTCGAGCGCCTGATCGATCAATGTGGTACTGGAATGCCGTCGCAGAGTTATCGAGCCGCTAGGCGCGCTCGCGTCACCAGGCGGATTCGCCATCGATGGTCGCGAGGTCTCGCATGGGTAGAAAATTACGGGCGGACGCCGTTGGCCGCTATTCACTATGTACTAGCCTCGACGCAGCGCAGACACGGCTTCATCTCACTAGCGAATCCCAGCGACGTCAGGCCGGTCCGACGACGATCTGCCTCAAACCGATGCTGACGGCCGCATAAAGTCGGTGGTCTTACGCCAGCGATCAGTCACCTTCGAGATAAAGAATCTGCGCCGTTCGCCGGGGTGAAGTGAGCGAAGCGCTGCCTCGGCTTAGCATTCGGACATGCGCGATATCGAAGCGATTGACGCCGATCTGCAGTTGGTGTCGCGCGCTTGGTGCGCGGCTTTGGTGGCAAATGATCACGCACCGAGTACCACCCTGATCGACCAGCTTCGCGAGGAGCGACAGCAGTGAGGCGCTGCGTCCGGAACTGACATGACCGGATACCACTAGAGGTAGCGTCGTAGCTGGTCGGAAGCATAGACGGCGGGTTGGCGGGTGGTGCGATGCAACTGATCGAGCTAAGCATTGGCGATCTCATCGCCAGAGCTGGCGGTGACCCATGGGCGATCAACCAGAGCTTGCAGGCCGGTAGCCCTTTTCAGATCTCTCAACTGGCAGAGGCTTTTCATGGTGCTGGTCGACACACCGCCGAGGCGGACCACTCGTTTGAGCAAGCCCGGCAACGGTTCGACGCGGCCTGGAACCACCAGAACGGCGACCACCCGATCAACGATGCGGCTGAAGTGCAGCGGCTCGTCAAATCGCTTGGTGCACAGTCCGAGCAGTTGCCCAAAATCGGTAGCGACCTGGAGAACATTGCCGCCGCCTTAGCTGAGGCGCAAAAAGCCGGGGCACGCCGGATCGCCACGTTGGAACACGAGTTGCAAGGGCTCGACAACATCATCGACGCCGCGGAGCACGATCTGCAGAATGGCCACCCCGACGCGAAGACCGAGGCCTTTCTGAAGAAATTGATCGATGATGCGAAAGCCGATGCCGCCGATGACACACGAGATGCACTCAAACAGATGACATCTATCCGCGACACCTACACGCGATCGCTACGGCAAGC
>NZ_LZKY01000308.1:0-22194 GCF_001673055.1 Mycobacterium sp. 1245801.1 | reverse complement strand
GAACAGGTTCAGCGACACCCCGAACATGTTCGACTCCGAGTCCGCCGGGCGGGCCGCGGTGCTGGCCGCGTTCGCCAGTGTCGCCATTAACGCGGTAGCCAAGGGCGAGGACGCCGCCAGCCTGCGCCGCGGGCTGCTCAGCAACCGCGAGATCGGCAAGGCCGTCGGCATGTTGATGATGCTGCACAACATGAACGAGGACGAGGCGTTCGATCTGCTGCGGCGCCACTCCCAGGCGCTCAACATCAAGCTGGCCGACGTCGCGCGTGAGGTCATCGAGCAGCGGGGCCAGCTGCCCACGCCCGGCGAGCTTCCGACCAATATCTGACGGCGGCTATTCGGGAAGCCGCAACTCGGGTTTTTCGACCTCTTCGATGTTGACGTCTTTGAAGGTGACCACCCGAACCTGCTTGACGAACCGCGCCGGCCGGTACATGTCCCACACCCAGGCGTCGGACAGGCGCAGCTCGAAGTAGACCTCGCCGTCGGCGTTGCGCGGCGTCATCTCCACGCTGTTGGCCAGGTAGAAGCGCCGTTCGGTCTCCACGACGTAGCTGAACTGGCCGACAATGTCCTTGTATTCGCGGTACAGCGAGAGCTCCATCTCGGTTTCATACTTTTCGAGATCTTCTGCACTCATCTGCTCAGACGTCCTTCTCCGAAGACAGTTTTCCCGGACCTCCCGGCGCTAGCCGCCGATCGCCGGGGTGGGAATCCTGTTCCCATCTTTCCTCACCGAGATCCTTCGCGCTGCAGCGGTGGGTCCGGTTTGCACTCGGCCACCACCCGACCGCCCGCGCCGTTGGCCACGCGCCGCACGTTGATGAACGAATAACGATGCTCGGGGCACGGGCCCAGCCGCGCCAGCGCCGTGCTGTGCGCCGGCGTGCTGTAGCCCTTGTGCAGGGCGAAGCCATAACCGGGATGGTCGGCCTCCATGGCCACCATCAACCGGTCCCGGCTGACCTTCGCCAGCACGCTGGCCGCCGCGATACACGCCGCGACGGCGTCGCCGCCGATGACCGGCAGCGACGGCACGGCCAGGCCGGGCACCCGGAAGCCGTCGCTCAGCACGTAGCCGGGCCGCACGGACAGCCCGGCGACGGCACGGCGCATCCCCTCGATGTTGGCGACGTGCACGCCGCGCCGGTCCACCTCCGCGGGCGGGATGAACACCACGTGGTAGGCCAGCGCATAGCGGCGAATCAACGGGAACAGCTTTTCCCGGGCGGCCTCGGTGAGCTTCTTCGAATCATCAAGGGCGGCAAGGCTTTCCATTCGCCCCGGCCCGAGCACGCAGGCCGCCACCACCAGCGGTCCGGCGCAGGCGCCGCGACCGACCTCGTCGACGCCGGCCACCGGGCCCAACCCGCTGCGGTACAGCGCCGATTCCAGGGTGCGTAACCCCGACGACTTACGGATCACCGTCCGCGGCGGCCACGTCGTGGCCATGGTTACTTACTCTGCTGCGGGTTCACCGATCCCACGCCACCCCACCGGGACGGCGGCCACACGATGAACCTGGCTTTCCCGATCACGTTGGACACCGGCACGGTTCCCGAGGTGGGGTCGCCGGTGCACAACACCCCCTTGAGGGCTTCGGCCGGCACGCTGGTGCAGTGGGCGCGCGAGTCCGCCGAGTGCGTCCGGTTGTCGCCCATCACCCACAGCCGTCCCGCCGGGACGGCGACCGGCCCGAACTCGCTGCCCAGGCACGGGTAGACCGACGGGTCGGCCGCCATGGTGTTGCGGTCCAGGTACGGCTCCTTGAGCGGCTTGCCGTCGACCGTCAGCCCGGTGTCGGCCCGGCATTGCACCGTCTGCCCGCCGACCGCGATGACGCGCTTGACCAGGTCGTTTTCGTCCGGCGGCACGAAACCGACGAAGGATAGGGCGTTCTGCACCCAGCGCAGCACGGTGTTGTTGGACCGGATCGACTTGTAGCCGAGGTTCCACGGCGGCGGGCCCTTGAAGACGATGACGTCGCCGGGGCGCGGCGCGGTGAAGCGGTAGCTGACCTTGTCGACCATGATCCGGTCGCCGACGCAGCCCGTGCACCCGTGCAGCGTGGGCTCCATGGATTCCGACGGGATCAGGTAGGGCCGCGCCACGAAGGTCAACATGACGTAGTAGAGGACGACGGCGATCACCGCCAGGATCGCGAATTCGCGCAACGTCGAACGCTTGGGGTCCGCCGGATCGGCCGCCTCGGGTGTTTCCGTCACCGGCGCCGGTTCGGGGATCGACTCGGCGGTCGTCGCGGCGTCGTCGGGCCGCATCTGAAGGTTGCGGGTGGAGACCTTCGGATCTGACTCGCCGGCGTGGGGCTCGGGCTTCGATGAATCCGCGGTATCGGTCACGAGATCAGCGTAGCCAGCCCACGTTGTGGCCCGGTAAACCGGCAAGCGATCCGCACCGGAGGGCCGAAGGACGAATCATCAGCGCCGCCAAGGCGTCCCGGCTCAGCGCTTCTCCTTGATCTTGGCCTTCTTGCCGCGCAGTTCACGCAGGTAGTACAGCTTCGCGCGGCGGACGTCACCGCGGGTCACCACCTGGATGTGGTCGATGTTGGGCGAGTGCACCGGGAAGGTGCGCTCGACGCCGACGCCATAGCTCTCCTTGCGGACGGTGAAGGTCTCACGGATGCCACCGCCCTGGCGGCGGATCACCACGCCCTTGAACACCTGGATGCGCTCCTTGGCGCCCTCGATGACCTTCACGTGCACGTTGATGGTGTCGCCCGGGCCGAAAACCGGGATATCGTCGCGCAGCGACGCCTGATCGACGAAGTCCAGCCGGTTCATGCGAGACACTTCCTTGCGGTCGCGGCCGGCGGCAGCTACCCACACGCAGGTGTGGGGCGGTCGCCAAGCCGATGGTTTCGGGCTTTCTGGCGTATCTCGCAGCAGGCGGGAAACGGCTCAACCGGCCTGCAACCGCTGGAGACAACTGGTCAATTGTGCCAGACGGGGCGCGTGCCGCGAAAATCACAGCAAGTCGGCGGTTCGTGACGCGCCAAACGCGCTGGTAAATGGTACATATGACTGGGGTCAGAACGCGCTACCCGCACGCAAGCGTGATGGCCGGTGCAGGTGGCGCGACGGGTCCCGCCCTTGCACTGTGTCGCAGTCACGCCGGAGGAGACGAATGCGGGTACGTCCGCTGACGCTGGTCACCGCCACCGCGGCGGTGACGTTGGTGGTTGCCGCCGGCTCCGAGGCGCTCGTCCAGGCGAAGGTGTACACCCTGCCGGTCACCGCGCCCGTTCGGGTCATCTCCGCGCCCCCCACCTCAGCTCCCCCATCGGGTCCCCCGCAGTCCGCCACCGTGCGGCTGGAGGCGGCCGCCCCGTCCCAGCCGCCGCAGGCGCTGGCGAACCCCGGATTCTCCCAGCTGCAGGCCCGCATCCAGCAGGCCGCCGACGAGGCCGCCGGCAGCGGCGCCGCCCTGTCGGTGGCCATCCTCGACCGCACCACCCACCAGCTGATCGCCAACGGCAACAGCCAGATCATCGGCACCGCGTCGGTGGCGAAGCTGTTCATCGCCGACGATCTGCTGCTGCACGAATCCGAGGGCAAGACGCCGCTGAGCGCCGACGACCGCCAGGCGCTCGACATCATGCTGCAGTCCTCCGACGACGGCGCGGCCGAGAGGTTCTGGGGTCAGGGTGGCGGGGCCGCCATCATCACCGAGGTGGCCGCCCGCTACGGCCTGGCCTCCACCACCCCGCCCAGCGACGGGCGCTGGTGGAACACCATGAGCTCGGTGACGGATCTGATCCGCTACTACGAGATGCTGCTGGACGGCTCGGGCGGGCTGCCGGCCGACGACGCCAAAATCATCGTCAACGACCTGGCCCAGTCCACCCCCACCGGGCTGGACGGCTACCCGCAGCGATTCGGCATCCCGGACGGCCTGTACGCCGAGCCGGTCGCGGTCAAGCAGGGCTGGATGTGCTGCATCGGCAGCGACTGGATGCATTTGTCGACCGGCGTGATCGGGGCCGACCGCCGCTACATCATGGTGGTCCAGTCCCTGCAGCCCGCCGACGACGCCACCGCCCGCGACACCATCACCCGGGCGGTCAAGACGATATTTCCCGAGGGTCGCATCGAGGCGCCCCGGCACGGGCTTTAACGAGCCGAGTCGCCGTCGGGCTCTGACAATTCGGGCTCCGACAATTCGGGCGCTGACAATTCGGGCTCTAGCAGTTCCGGCCGGCGTTCGCGGGTGCGTTGCAGCGAGATCTCGCGGCGCCAGGCGGCGACCCGCGCGTGGTCACCCGACAGCAGCACCTCGGGGACGTCCAGCCCGCGCCAGCTCGGTGGCCGCGTGTAGCTGGGTCCCTCCAGACGCCGGTCCAGTGCCGGCGAGTGCGAATCCTCGCGGTGCGACGCGGGATTGCCAAGGACCCCGTCGAGCAGGCGCAGCACGGCCTCGATCATCACCACGGCCGCCGACTCGCCGCCGGGCAGCACGTAGTCGCCGATCGAGACCTCTTCGACCCGCATGCGCCGCGCGGCGTCGTCGATGACCCGCTGGTCGATGCCCTCGTAGCGTCCGCAGGCGAACACCAGGTGGGTCTCGGCGCTGAAGCGCGCGGCCGTCGCCTGCGTAAACAGGCGGCCGGCCGGGGTGGGAACAACCAAAAGTGTTTCCTCCGAGGCGATTTCGTCGAGCGCCTCGCCCCACACCGGCGCCTTCATCACCATGCCCGGGCCGCCGCCGTAGGGCGCGTCGTCGACCGAGCGGTGCACGTCATACGTCCAGCGCCGCAGGTCATGAACCCGCAGATCGACCAGGCCGGACCGGATCGCCTTGCCCGGCAACGATTGCCGCAGCGGATCCAGATAGGCCGGAAAGATCGTGACGACGTCGATTCTCATATCGAGGGCCTACAGGTCCAGCAGGCCTTCGGGCGGATCGATCTCGACGGTGCCGTCGTCGAGGGACACCGCGGTGACGATCGCGGACACGAACGGCACCAACACTTCCCGCTCCTGGTCGCCGGACTCGCGCCGCACCGCGAGCAGTTCACCGGCCGCGGTGTGCAACACCTCGGCGACGACGCCCACCTGCTCGCCGGCGGTGGTATGCACGCGCAGGCCTTCGAGCTGATGGTCGTAGTAGGTGTCCGCCTCGTCGATGTCGGGCAGGTCCTCGGAGTCGACCACGAACAGGGTGCCGCGCAGCGCGTCGGCGGCGTCGCGGTCGGCAACCCCGGCCAGCCGCACCAGCAGCCGCCCGCCGTGCTCGCGCGCACTCTCGATGACACAGCTGCGCTCCGTACCCCCGCGAGAGGGCTTGGCGCGCAACGTGTTACCCGGCGAGAACCGGGCGGCGGGATCGTCGGTGCGGATTTCCACCACCAGCTCGCCGCTGATGCCGTGGGCTTTCACCACGCGCCCGACAGTCAACTCCAAGGGAGTTCCATGAGCCGCGCCCCGCTACTGGTCGGTGTCCACCACGTCGACGCGGATGCCGCGACCGCCGATCCCGGCGACCAGCGTGCGCAATGCGGTCGCGGTGCGACCCCCGCGACCGATCACCTTGCCCAGATCGTCGGGATGGACGTGCACCTCGACCGTCCGTCCCCGGCGGCTGGTCACCATGTCCACCCGGACGTCGTCGGGGTTGTCGACAATCCCGCGAACCAGGTGCTCAACAGCGTCAACGACAACCGTACTCATCGCCCCGATCAGCTTTCGGTGGTCGACTCGGCCTGCTCGCCGCCCTCGGCGGGCGCCTCGGCCTGCGCGGCGGTCTCCGCCGGGGCCTCGGCCGCGGCCTGCGGCTCGGCGGCGTCGGCAGACTCCTCTGTGCCCTTCGCCGCCTTCTTGGCGGGGGACTTCTTCTTCGGCTTCGCGGCCTCGGTGGTCGGGCCGCCATCGGCCTCGGCCAGGGCGGCGTTGAACAGTTCGAGCTTGCTGGGCTTGGCCGGGGCGACCTTCAGGCGGCCCTCGGCGCCGGGCAGGCCCTTGAACTTCTGCCAGTCGCCGGTGATCTTCAGCAGCTTGAGCACGGGCTCGGTGGGCTGGGCGCCCACGGACAGCCAGTACTGGGCGCGCTCGGAGTTGATCTCGATGAGGCTCGGGTCTTCCTTGGGGTGGTAGCGGCCGATGACCTCGATGGAGCGGCCGTCGCGCCGGGTGCGGGCGTCGGCGACGGCGATGCGGTACTGGGGATTGCGGATCTTGCCAAGCCGGGTGAGCTTGATCTTCACAGCCATGGTTAAGCGATTCTCCTGTGTGTGTCACGCTGCAATTCGGCGATCGGGGCCCGATGCCCGGATCCGGTTTTGCCTCGCGTGTAGTGACCGGCCGGGCCCCGAAAAGAAACGGTGATCGCTCGGCGGACAGCCGCCCATTGTGCCAGACCAGGGGCGGTGATCAGAAATCGCGCACGCGGTGACAGGCGGGGCTCATGTTGCCGACTCACATCACCTTCTGGAAGACCTTCGTCTCCGCCCGCCGGGTCATGCGCCAGCCGTCGGGCGTGCGCACGAACTCGTCGTCGTACCAGAGCCCGCAGAACAGCGCTCTTTCCTCTTCGCCGTCCTTGGTGCCACCAAGCACCATGGGGTTGAAGCAGATCACCCGCGACGAGGCCGTGTTCCCCTCGATCCGGACCGAGAAGTTGCCGAGCATGTGCGCATACACCGGGAAGTTGGGCAGCACCTCGGCCAGCCACTTCTTCACCTCCGGGTACCGACCCTCGATGCCGCCGAGCGCCGTGTAGTCGATGTAGGCATCGGGCGTGAACACGTTGTCCAGATCGTCGAATCGCCGGTTGTCGATGGCGGTGGAGTAATCCACCAGCAGCTGCTGGATCTCGAGCCGATCCGAGATCTCTTCCAGGCTCAACATGCATCGGACAGTACTGAAGATCCGCCCCGGGCAGGGGCGGAAGTTAGACTTTGCGGCCATGCGCAAGCTCACGGCCCTGGGGCTCAGGGTGGCCGCTACCGTCGTCGCAGTCGGTACCTGCACCGCCACCGTCGCCATGTCCACCGCGTGGGCGGACAGCATGCAGCCGGTCGGCTCGATGCCCATTCCCGACGGTCCGGCGCAGACCTGGATCGTGGCCGACCTGGACAGCGGGCAGGTGCTGGCCGGCCGTGACCAGAACGTGGCCCACCCGCCGGCGAGCACCATCAAGACGCTGTTGGCCCAGGTGGTCCTGGACTCGGTGAGCCTGGACTCGACCGTCGTCGCCGACGTCGCCGACACCCAGGTGGAGTGCAACTGCGTCGGCATCAAGCCGGGGCGCACCTACACCGCGCGCCAACTCCTGGACGGCCTGCTGCTGGTCTCGGGCAACGACGCCGCCAACACGCTGGCGCACATGCTGGGCGGCCCGGACGCCACGGTCGCCAAGATGAACGCCAAGGCGGCTTCCCTGGGCGCCACCAACACGCACGCGGCGACACCGTCCGGGCTGGACGGGCCCGCGGGTTCGGGCGCGTCGACGGCGCACGACCTGGCGGTCATCTTCCGCGCCGCGATGGCCAACCCCGTGTTCGCGCAGATCACCGCCGAGCCGTCGGCGATGTTCCCCGGCGACAACGGCGATCACCCGATCACCAACCAGGACGAGCTGTTGCAGCGCTATCCCGGCGCGATCGGCGGCAAGACCGGCTTCACCAACGCCGCGCGCAAGACCTTCGTCGGGGCCGCCGCCCGCGGGGGCCGCCGGCTGGTGATCGCGATGATGTACGGGCTGATCAAAGAGGGCGGACCGACGTACTGGGATCAGGCGGCGACGTTGTTCGACTGGGGATTCGCGCAAAGCCCGCAGTCGAGCATCGGCTCGCTGTAAGTCATTCAGGAGTCGGCGTCGGGTAGCGCCGCGGTGAGCAGCGCCATCAGGACGGGAATGCGGTGTGCCGCGATTTCTGGTTGCGGCAGAACGCCTTCCACCACCGCGGCCCCGTCGAACACGTTGGTCATCAACGCCACGAACACCGGGAAGGTGTCCTCGGGAAAGCGGTCGGCGCCCGGCAGCGCGCGTGCGGCGTCGTGGATCTTCGCGGCGTACTGCCCCAGCTCGTGTTGCAAAGTCTCCCTGAGCTTTTCGTCGGTGCGGGCGGCCACCAGCAGCTCGTAGATGACGGCGTTGGCCGGGCCGCTGGTGATGTCGCGCAAGATCCCCAGCGCCGCCTCCAGCGCCGGCCGGTCGGCGGGTATCTCGGCGACCCCCTTGGTGAACGACTCCAGCTGGCGGCGCAACACCTCGGACGCGGTCGCGGCCATGAAATCGCCCATGGTGTCGAAGTGCCGGAACAGCGCGCCCACCGACACCCCGGCCCGCTTGGTGATCACCGCGGCGGATGCCCGCGCGTAGCCGACCTCGATGATGGTGGCGATGCACGCGTCGATGAGCCGCCCGACGGTTTCCTCGCGGCGCTGCTGCTGGGTCCTGGCCATGTCAGGCGGTGACGCTCAGCGCGCCGCGTTCCCGACGCGCGCGCTCCCCCGCCCGCAGGTAGCGGCCCGACCGCACGGATTTGCCGTAGCCGTCCCGGAATTCGCCCTTGGAGTGGCTGCCGCCGTAGACCACCACGCCGCCGACCCCGGTGGCGATTACGGCGTCGTCGTTGCGGTTGACCATGCGCCGCAGGCCGCCGTAGAACGGCACCGCCTCCTCGTGGTAGCCGTCGACGGACTCGTCGAGCCCGGCCGGGTCGATCACCACGAAGTCCGCGCGGTCGCCCTGGCGCAGCGTGCCGGCGTCGATGCCGAACCACTCGCCCAGTTCACCGGTGAGCCGGTGCACCGCGTGCTCGATCGACATGAAGGGCGCGCCGGCCCGGTAGGCGTCCCGGGTGCGCTTGAGCATTCGCAGCCCGAAGTTGTAGAAGGCCATGTTGCGCAGGTGCGCCCCGGCGTCCGAAAAGCCCATGTGCACACTGCCTTCGGTGGCCAGCGCGTCCAGCAGCTTGGGCCGATGGTTGGCCACGACGGTGGTCCAGCGGACGTTGCGTTCTCCGTTTTCGACAAGCACGTCCAAAAAGGCGTCGAGCGGGTGCAGCTTGCGCTCGTCGGCGATCTCGCCAAAGCTCCTGCCGATCAACGACTCATCCGGACATTCGACGATGACGGCGTCATGGAAGTCGCGGTGCCACAGCGACGGTCCGAGCTTGATGCGGTCGAACTCGCGGCGGAATTTGCGGCGGTATTCCTTGTCCGCCAGTAACTCGTTGCGCTCCAACTGGTCCCGCAGGTGCAGCGCGGCCGTTCCGGCGCCGAACTCCTCGAAGACCGGCAGGTCGATGCCGTCGGAGTACAACTCGAACGGCACCGGCAGGTGCTGGAATTTCACGCTGGCGCCCAGCAGCTTGTTCAGCAGACGAGTCCCGGGGCCGAAGACGTAGACCGACAGCGGCATCGACTTGGCGTCGGCGGACACCAGCATGCTCATCCGAACACCCTTGCCCCAGTTCAATATCCGGCTGCTGGCCAGAAAGAAGAGCATTCCGGTTGACGGCTTCGCCACGTTCGGGGCGCTCTGCAGGATTCGGCCGCGCTTGCGCAGCACCTTGATCAGCCTGCGCCGCTCCCGCCACGTCGCGAAGGTGGACGGCAGGGCACGCGAGCGGAAGCGTTCACCGTCGAGTTTGTCGATGGGCGCGTCCATCCCGGACATGCCGAGCACACCGGCGTCGAGCGCCTCGCCCAGCAGGTCGGCCATCTTCTCCAGCTCGGCCTCGGTGGGCCGCACGGCGTCGTCGGTGGCCCGATCCAGCCCGAGCACCGCCGTCCGCAGGTCCGAATGTCCAAGCAGCGAACCGATATTGGGCCCCAGTGGCAGGGCGTCGATCGCCTTGATGTACTCCGCGGCCGTCGACCAGGTGCGGTGGGAATCCAGTGCGCCGAAGACGTATTCGCGCGGCACCGCCTCCACCCTGCTGAACAGGTCGGCGGCGTCCTGGGAATCGGCGTAGACCGTCGACAACGAGCAGTTGCCCAGCAGCACGGTGGTGACGCCGTGGCGCACCGACTCGCGCAGTCCGGGATCCAGCAGTACCTCGGCGTCGTAATGGGTGTGCACGTCGAGGAAGCCGGGCACCACCCATTTGCCGGCCGCGTCGATCACCTCGGGGCAGCCGGTCTCATCCAGCCGCTCGGTGCCGACCGTGGCCACCACGCCGTCGCGGATGCCGAGCGTGCGGGTCAGCGGCGCGCTGCCGGTGCCGTCGAACCACAATCCATCGCGAATGATCACGTCGTAGGCCATCGGTTCCTCCGTCGTCGATGGTCGGAACGCTAACATAGATAGCAAGCACTCGCAATCTTTTCTCAGCGAAACTGAAGGAATCGACCGGAGCTATTGGCTCAGTGTGCGTCACCGCGCGGCGCCGCGGGCGCAACCGCGGTGCGCTCGGCGCGGCGGCCCGGGTGCGCGGCCATCATGGGAAAGCCCGCGCGGCGCGCGGCTAGGCGGGTGAGCGAAAGACCTTGCCGCGCAACATGATCAGATCGGGACTCTTCAGCACGGCGGGGCCCGACCGCGGGTCTTGCGCGTAACACAGCAGGTCGGCCGAGGCGCCGTGGTCGAGGCCGGGCCGGCCGAGCCAGCGACGCGCGTCCCAGCACGCGGCGCCCAGCGCCTCGGTCGGGCTCATCCCGATGCTCTTGAGCGCCTCGACCTCGTCGGCGATCCGCCCGGGCGCCACCATGGTGCCCGCGTCGCTGCCGGCGTAGATCGGTACGCCCGCCTCGCGGGCCGCGGCGATCCGGGACAGGCCGCGGGCGTGCAGGTCGCGCATGTGCGCGGCATACGCCGGATACTTCGCGGCGGCCGCGGCGATCCCGGGGAAGTTCTCCACGATGTTGACCAGCGTAGGGACCAGCACGGTGCCGCGGCAGACCATCAGCTCGATCGTCTCGTCGGTCAGGCCGGTGCCGTGCTCGATGCAGTCGATGCCGGCGTTGATCAGCCCGGGCAGCGCGTCCTCACTGAAGACGTGCGCGGTGACGCGGGCGCCATTGGCGTGCGCGGTGTCGATGGCGGCCTTGAGCACGTCGTCGGACCACAGCGGGGCCAGGTCGCCGACGCTGCGGTCGATCCAGTCGCCGACCAGCTTGATCCACCCGTCGCCGCGCTGGGCCTCCTGCGCCACCACCGCGGGCAGTTGCCATTCGTCTTCCAGCTCGCGCGAGAAGCCCGCCGCGTACCGCTTCGGCCTGGCCAGATGCTTCCCGGCGCGGATGATGCGGGGCAGATCGTCGCGGTCGTCGAGGCTGCGGGTGTCGGTGGGCGAACCGCAGTCCCGCAGCAGCAGCGCGCCGACATCGCGTTCGATCTCGGCCTGGGCGATCGCGTCGTCCAGCGGGATCTCGCCGTGGTCCCCGAGGCCGACGTGGCAGTGGGCGTCGACCAGTCCGGGCACGATCCAGCCGCCGTCGAAGACGGTGTCGGCGCCGGCGACCGGTTCGGCGCTGATGTGGCCGTCGACGATCCACAGGTCGATCGCGGTCTCGTCGGGCAGCCCCACGCCCCGCACGTGCATGCGCACCGGGCGGCTACTTCCGACCGTGACGACCCGCTTCGCGCGGCGCGGCCGCGCTCGCGATCGTCACGACTTGCCCGGGAACTTCAGCTTGGACAGATCGAAGTCGGCCAGACCGGGCGGCAGCTCGTTGAGGCCCTCGGGCATCTGCGACAGATCGGGGAATCCGGCCGGCATGCCCGGCATCCCGGCGGCCAGCGGGTTGCGCGCCTTCGGCGGCGTCGGACCGCGTCCGCCCTTCTTGCCCTTCTTGCCCGCCTTGCCCTTGGCCCCCTTGGACTTTCGCGTCGCCGACTTGCGGCCGATACCGGGGATGCCCATGCCGCCGAGCATGGACGACATCATCTTGCGGGCCTCGAAGAAGCGATCCACCAGCTGGTTGACCTCGGACACCGTGACGCCCGACCCGTTGGCGATGCGCAGCCGCCGCGACGCGTTGATGATCTTCGGATCGGCGCGCTCGGCCGGAGTCATGCCGCGGATGATGGCCTGCAGGCGGTCCAGCTGGCGGTCGTCGACCTGGGCCAGCGCGTCCTTCATCTGCCCGGCGCCGGGCAGCATGCCCAGCAGGTTGCCGATCGGGCCCATCTTGCGGATGGCCAGCATCTGTTCCAGGAAGTCCTCGAGCGTGAGCTCGCCGCTGCCGATCTTGACGGCGGCGGCCTCGGCCTGTTCGGCATCGAAGACCTGCTCGGCCTGCTCGATCAGGCTCAGCACGTCGCCCATGCCCAGGATGCGGCTCGACATCCGGTCGGGGTGGAAGACGTCGAAGTCCTCCAGCTTCTCGCCGGTGGAGGCGAAAAGGATTGGGACGCCGGTCACCTCACGCACTGAGAGCGCGGCACCACCGCGGGCGTCACCGTCGAGCTTGGTCAGCACCACCCCGGTGAAGCCGACGCCCTCGCGGAACGCCTCGGCGGTGGTGACGGCGTCCTGACCGATCATCGCGTCGAGGACGAACAGCACTTCGTCGGGATTGATGGCGTCGCGGATGGCCGCGGCCTGCGCCATCAGCTCGTCGTCGATACCCAGCCGGCCGGCGGTGTCGACGATGACGACGTCGTGGTGCTTGGCCCGCGCCTCGGCGAGCCCCGCGGCCGCGACCGCGACCGGGTCGCCGGGCCCGGATCCGGGCGACTCGCCGGGATGCGGCGCGAACACCGGCACCCCGGCCCGCTCACCGACGACCTGCAGCTGGTTGACGGCGGCCGGGCGCTGCAGGTCGCACGCGACCAGCAGCGGGGTATGCCCCTGCCCGCGCAGCCAGGCGGCCAGCTTGCCGGCCAGCGACGTCTTACCGGAACCCTGCAGACCGGCGAGCATCACCACGGTCGGCGGGGTCTTGGCGAACGCCAGCTGCCGGGTCTGTCCGCCCAGGATGCCGATGAGTTCTTCGTTGACGATCTTGACGACCTGCTGCGCCGGGTTGAGCGCACCGGAGACCTCCGCGCCCTTGGCGCGATCCTTGATCCGGGTGACGAACGCGCGCACCACGGGCAGCGACACGTCGGCTTCCAGCAGCGCCAGCCGAATCTCGCGGGTGGTCGCCTCGATATCGGCGTCGGTCAATCGACCCTTGCCGCGCAGCCCCGCGAGGGCACCGGTCAATCGGTCGGACAGCGATTCAAACACCCCGCCAGCCTAGTGGAGCCCGGTGCGGCGGATTCGTCGCCGCCCGCCGACCGCGACACTGAAACTGTGCACACGACACGCCGGGAATGATGTTCGTGGTTTCAGTCTCGCGGGGACGGCGAGCGGGTTTGAATGGTCGAGTGCTCGAGGTGATCGGCAAAGGGTCCTGCAGCGAAGCGCATCCGGTGCCGCTGCTCTTCGTGCACGGCGGCTGGCATGGCGCCTGGTGCTGGGAACACTTCCTGGACTACTTCGCCGACGCCGGCTACCGCGCGGTCGCCATGAGCCTGCGTGGGCACGGCGCCAGCCCCAGCCCCAAGCCGCTGCCGAAGGTGTCCATGGCCGACTACATCGACGACGTCCGTTCGGTGGCCGACGACCTGGGCGGCGCGCCGATCCTGATCGGCCATTCGCTCGGCGGGTTCGTGGTCCAGCGCTCCCTCGAAGACCGAGACGCCCCGGCCGCGGTGCTGGTGGGTTCGGTGCCGCCGCAGGGCGTGCTGACGCTGGCGTTGCGGGTGTGGCGCCGCCGGCCGTCAATGACGATGGAATCGTGGAGCGATCCCACGCTGCTGAAATTCCTCGCCACCCCGGCGCTGGCCCGCGAGTACCTGTTCTGTCCCGACACACCCGAGGACGTCGTCGAAGCCTGCCGGCAACGCGCCGGCGCCGAGAGCGTCCGCGCCGCCATGACCGACCCGATCGTCCGCCGCGTCAGAACCAAGCGGGTGAGAACGCCGATTCTGGTCCTGGGCGCCGAGTACGACGGCTTCGTCAGCGTCCGCGAGGTGCGCAACACTGCGCGCGCCTATGGGACCGAGCCGGAATTCTTTTCGATGGGCCACAACATGATGCTCGAACCGGGCTGGGCCGACGTTGCCGCACGCATCCACGAGTGGCTGCAGACCCGCGAAACGTTGAGCCGGACACGATAGCCAGTCGAGTCGTTACTGCGCCGAAAAGCGTTGGCGTGCTAGATTTCACAGCCGCGACTCAATCGAGTTGGCCACATCGACGAGCAACGAACGGGGGGCCTGTGTCGGTGCCGCTCAGCAGCATCCAGGCGCGGGCCGACGACGATCCCAGCGACACCAGCGGCACCCGCGTGCTGCGTGGCTGGCAGCGCAGGGCGCTGGTCAAGTACCTCGCCGCCCAGCCGCGCGACTTCCTGGCGGTGGCCACCCCGGGCTCGGGCAAGACGACGTTCGCCCTGCGGGTGGCGGCCGAACTGCTGGGCCAGCGCGCCGTCGAGCACGTCACCGTGGTGGTGCCCACCGAGCATCTGAAGATTCAGTGGGCCCAGGCCGCGCAGCGCTACGGCATCGCCCTGGATCCGAAGTTCTCCAACAGCAACCCGCGGATCGCGCCGGAGTTTCACGGCGTGATGGTCACCTACGCCCAGGTCGCCGCGCACCCGACGCTGCACCGGGTGCGCACCGAGCAGCGCAGGACCCTGGTCATCTTCGACGAGATCCACCACGGCGGCGACGCCAAGACGTGGGGCGACGCCATCCGCGAGGCCTTCGGCGACGCCACCCGCCGGCTCGCCCTGACGGGGACGCCGTTTCGTAGCGACGACAGCCCCATCCCGTTCGTCACCTACGAGGCCGGGCCCGACGGGATACGGCGGTCGCAGGCCGATCACACCTACGGCTACACCGACGCCCTGGCCGACGGCGTGGTCCGGCCGGTGGTGTTCCTCGCCTACTCCGGGGAGGCGCGGTGGCGCGACAGCGCCGGCGAGGAGCACGCGGCCCGGCTGGGTGAGCCGCTGTCCGCCGAGCAGACCGCGCGCGCCTGGCGCACGGCGCTGGACCCCGCCGGCGAATGGATGCCCGCGGTGATCACCGCCGCGGATCTGCGGTTGCGCCAGCTGCGCACGCACGTGCCCGACGCCGGCGGCATGATCATCGCCTCGGATCAGACCGCCGCGCGCGCGTACGCCGCCCTACTGACCAAGCTGACCGGCGAGGCGCCGACGCTGGTGCTCTCCGACGACCCGGGCTCGTCGGCGCGGATCAGCGAATTCGCCGCGAGCACCAGCCGCTGGCTGGTCGCGGTGCGCATGGTCTCCGAGGGCGTCGACGTGCCGCGGCTGTCGGTCGGGATCTACGCCACCAGCGCCTCGACGCCGCTGTTCTTCGCCCAGGCCATCGGCCGGTTCGTCCGGTCGCGCCGCCCGGGCGAAATCGCCAGCATCTTTGTGCCGTCGGTGCCCAACCTGCTGCAGCTGGCCAGCGAGCTGGAGGCCCAGCGCAATCACGTGCTCGGCGAGCCGCACCGCCCGTCCGAGGGCGACCCGCTCGACGGCGACCCCGCCACCAAGACGCAGGACGAGAAGACCGACCTGGACAAGGGGTTCACCTCGCTGGGCGCCGACGCGGAGCTCGATCAGCTGATCTTCGACGGATCATCGTTCGGCACCGCGGCGCCGGCCGGCAGCGACGAGGAGGCCGACTACCTCGGCATCCCCGGGCTGCTCGACGCCGAGCAGATGCGGGCGCTGCTGCACCAGCGTCAGGACGAACAGCTGCAGAAGCGGGCCTGCCTGCAGAAGGAGGCCGGATCGCCGGCGGCCGTCGAAGCCCCGGCCACGGTGCACGGCCAGCTTCGCGAGCTGCGCCGCGAGCTCAACACCCTCGTCTCGATCGCCCACCACCGGACGGGCAAGCCGCACGGCTGGATTCACAACGAACTGCGGCGCCGCTGCGGGGGTCCCCCGATCGCGGCGGCGAGCCGCGAACAGCTGCGGGCGCGCATCGACGCCGTGCGCCGGCTCAACGCCGAGCACTCGTAACCGTCGACACGGCGGTCGGGTAACACTGAGCTATGCAGGACGTCGTCGAGCACCGCTATGGCCCCGATGACATGCGGTTGGTGACGGCGTCCTTTCGCACGCACCACTTCGTCCCCCACTCGCACAGCGAGTACGCTGTCGCCGCGATCGAGCGTGGGGTGGAGGCCGTCCGCTACCGCGGCGGCACCGAACACGCGCCGGCGGGAAGCCTGCTGCTGCTGGATGCCGACACCATCCACGCCGGACGTCCCGCGGCGGCCGACGGCTGGGATTACCGGGTCTTCTACCTCCCTCCGGCGTTGCTGGAAGAACTCGCCGGGCACCGTCCGACCTTCCCGGTTTCGACACCGCACGACCCACGGCTGGCTGATCGATTGGTCCGGCTGCACCGTCGTCCGAACCAGCAGACACTGGCGGCTCGAGAAGAATTCGAAGCAGTGTGCACCGAGATCCTCACCCGCTACGCGCGGTGCACGATCCCCAGACAACCGCCGCTTGCTGTCGGAAAAGTGCTGCGCCACTTGGCTGCTGACCTGCAGCGCACACCCACCCTCGACGAGCTCGCCACCGTCGCGGGCCTGCCCCGGTTCCAATTGCTGCGCGCCTTTCGCCGCGAAACGGGCGTGACCCCGCACCGGTACCTGCTGCAACTGCGGCTGCGATGCGCCCAACAGTTACTCACCGCAGGGCACGCCGTGGCTTATGCCGCCGCGCAGAGCGGCTTTTACGACCAGGCGCATCTTCATCGCCATTTCCGCCATACCTTCGCGGCCACACCGGGCAGGTTCGCGCGCAACGACGTACAAGACCCGCGACGACGGTCTACCTAGTGTTCTCGGGCGTGGACGATTACCTCAGCCCGGAGTTCTCCCGCAGCGCCCTGCTCACCATCGACCTACAGCGCGACTGGGTCACCGACATCGCCGGCACCGCCGAGGTACTACCCGCGGTGCGGCGGCTGACCGCTGCCTTCCGCGACAGCGGGCGCCCGATCGTGCACGTCGTGCGCTTGTACCTACCGGACGGCAGCAACGCCGATCTGTGTCGACGAACCCTGCGAGACAAGGCCGTTGCGGGCTCGCCTGGTTCGCAACTCGCCGACGGCCTCGGGCCCGTCCGGAAATTGGATCCAGACATCTTGCTTGCCGGGGCCACGCAGCAGGTCGGGCCCGACGAGCACATCCTTTACAAGCCGCGCTGGAGCGCCTTTTTCGGGACCCGACTGCTTGAGCACCTCTGCGAACGGGGCGTGACCACGGTGGTCGTCGCCGGTTGCAACTATCCGAACTGCCCACGCTCCACACTCGTCGACGCCACCGAACGAGACCTTCGTACCGTCGCGGTGTACGACGCGATCTCGGGCTGGACCACCGACGCGGACCGGGAGATGCCGGGCATGGGTATCGTCTGCCGCACCACCGACTCGGTGATCGCCGCGCTTGCGTGCACGCGCACGTCCGAGTCGCCGATCGCCGATTGACGGGCCTCATGGCCTCACCCGGCTAGTCGCCGACGGGCTCTTCGAGCACCTCGACGGCGGGGCCGCCCAACACCGCCAGCAGACCCTGCTCGACCGCGTCGCGCGCGCCGTGCTCGGCGTCGCCGGCCGCCGCGGCCGCCTGCTCCGACACCGTCACACAGAAGACGTCGGCCGCCGTCGACCCGAAGGTGTTGACCTTCGCCCACACGATGTCGGTGCCCGCCCGCTCCAGCGCGCGGGTCAGCAGCGCGAGCAGCCCGAGGCGGTCCATCGCGCGGACTTCGACGATCAGCTGATCGGGTGAGCCCGAGTCGATCCACAGGATGCGCGGCGGGGCGCTCGACCGCGTGACGGGCACCCCGACCTGGACCTCGCCGGCCCGGCTGGTCGCCGCGCTGACGGCGTCGCTGTCACGCTTTTCCAAACTCCCCAGCACGTCGACGTCGCCCGCGAGCGCGCCGCTGAACTGCTGGCGCAGCAGGCCCGCTTCCGGCGGCGAACCGAACAGCGGCGACACCACGAATTCGACGATGGCGAAGCCCTCGTGGGTGCTGGCCGAGGCCGAGTGGATGCGCAGCGAGTTCAGCGCCAGCACGGCGGCGGCTTTCGACACCAGCCCCCGCTGATCCGACGCGGCCATCACCACGTCCAGGCGTTCACCGCCGCTGGGCTTGATCTCCACGTGGACGCCGCGATCGGCGGCGAGCGAAAGGTATTGGGGCGCAGCGGGTTCGACCTTCGGAAGCGGCTCGCCGGCCATCACCAGTCGGCAGCGCCGCACCAGGTCCTCGATCAGCGACGCCTTCCAGTCGCTCCACACCCCCGGACCGGTGGCCTTCGAGTCCGCCTCGGTCAGCGCGTGTAGGACCTCGAGCAACAGCGCGTCACCGCTGAGCGCTTTCACCACGCGCTCAATGGTTTTGGGGTCGTTGAGGTCGCTGCGGGTGGCCACCACCGGCAACAGCAGGTGGTGGCGCACCAGCTGGGCGAGCAGATCGACCTCGACCGGTGCCATGCCCAGCCTCGGTCCGATCTCGAGCGCCAGGCCCGCCCCGAGCACGCTGTGGTCGACGCCGCGGCCCTTGCCGATGTCGTGCAGCAGCGCGCCGAGCGCGAGCAGGTCGGGTCGCGCCACCCGGGTGGACAGCGGTGCGGCGTTGACGGCCGTCTCGATGACGTGGCGGTCCACCGTCCATTTGTGCGCGACGTCGCGGGGCGGCAGGTCGCGGATGGCGTCCCATTCCGGCAGCAGCCGCCCCCACAGCCCGGTGCGGTCCAGGGCCTCGATCGTCGCCACCGTGGTCGGCCCGGCGGACAGCACAACCAGCAAGTCGTCCAACGCCTCTCGCGGCCAGGGCACCGGCATCTCGGGCGCGCTGGCGGCCAGGCGGCTCAGCGTGGCGGCGCCGATCGGCAGCCCGGTGTCGGCCGAGGCCGCCGCCACCCGCAACACCAGACCCACGTCGGTATCCGGGCGTGCGTCGCGGGCCAGCACGATCTCCCCGGCGTATTCGACGACGCCCTCGTCCAGCGGGCGGCGCTTGGGCCGCCGCACCAGGGCCGTCACCCCGCGGCGCGGCAGCGCGTTCTCCGCGGTCCGGATGCCCGTCTCAGCGTGGTAGGCGATGGTGCGCCCGGCGTCGGATAGCTTGCGCGCCAAGTCGAATCGATCACCGATGTGCAGGGCGGCGCTGATCTCGTCGGCGTATTGAGCCTGCAGCTGATCGCGTCCGCGTCCCGAGACCCGGTGCAACTCGGTGCGCACGTCGAGCAGCGTCAGGTGGGCGTCGTCGAGTGAGCCCCCGGGCGACTCCGGACGGGCCATGCCGTGGCGGTCGATCAGTTGCGCCACGCCCAGCGCGTCGAGCAATTGCACGTCGCGAAGCCCGCCGCGGCCCGATTTCAGGTCCGGCTCGGCCCGCTGAGCGATGCGGCCACACCGTTCCCAGCGGGCCTGCGTCATCTCGACGAGCTCGTTCATCCGGGAGCGAATTGCGCTGCGCCACTGCCGGCGTGCCCCGGCGATCAGTTCGTCGGACAGTCGCGCGTCACCGGCGATGTGGCGGGCGTCGAGCATGCCTAGCGCGGCGATCATGTCGGCGTTGGCGACGCCGAGGGCACCGGAGACGGTCCGCACACTGTGGTCGAGCCGAACGTTGGCGTCCCACAGCGGATACCACAACTTGTCGGCGACCTTGCCCAGCACGTCGTCGGAGAAGTTGTCGTGCAACAGCATCAGGTCGAGATCGGAATACGGCAACAACTCGTGGCGGCCCAATCCGCCGATCCCGACGATCGCGAAGCCGCTGTCGTCGCCGATCCCGATCTCGGTCGCCTTGGCCATCAACCACGATTCGTGCAGATCCAGCCAGGCGTGCCGCAGCTCGGCGGCGTGCAGCTTGCTGCCCTCAGACAACAGTTGGCGCCGCGCGGCAGCCAGATCGACTGCCGCGCAGGCGCTTTCTGTCCCGGCTGGGTGCCCGGACGAGTCGGGGTCGTTCGGGGTCATGCCCTCCCGGCCCGCCCGGGTCGAATCAGCAAGTGACAGCGGACGTCATAGCGCATCGGTTCCGCGCTCGCCGGTACGCACCCGCACAATCGTTTCCACGGGGCTCACCCACACTTTGCCGTCACCGATCTTGCCGGTGCGCGCGGCCCGGACGATGCTGTCCACGACCTTGTCGACGATGGAGTCGTCGACGACGACCTCGATGCGCACCTTGGGCACGAAGTCGACCGAGTATTCGGCGCCCCGGTAGACCTCGGTGTGACCCTTCTGCCGTCCGTAGCCCTGGATTTCGCTGACCGTCATGCCCAGGACACCCGCGTCCTCCAGGCTGGTCTTCACGTCATCGAGCGTGAACGGCTTTACGATCGCGGTGATCAGCTTCATGACTGCTCTGCCTCCACTTTGTCGCTCACTCGCTCCTCCTCCAGGCCGTTGCGGGTATCCGCCACAGCGACCCGGGGCGGCAGAACCGAACCGGTAGCCACGGCGAAATCGTAACCACTCTCGGCGTGCTCGGCCTCGTCGATGCCCGTGGCTTCCGCCTCTGGGTTGAGACGAAGCCCGATGGTGTACTTCAGGATCAACGCCAGGATCAGCGTAACCACCCCAGAGTAGATGAGAACACTGAACGCGCCGACTGCTTGCCGCTCGAGCTGAGCCCAGCCGCCGCCGTAGAACAATCCCTTGGATACGCCGGTGACGCCGTTGATGGCCGGGGACTCCGGTGCGGCGAGCAGCCCCACCAGCAGCGTGCCGGCGAGACCGCCGATCAGATGCACCCCGACCACGTCGAGCGAGTCGTCGAAGCCGAGCTTGAATTTCAGGCCGACGGCCAGCGCGCACAGCACGCCGGCGACCAGGCCGACCACCAGGGCGCCCAGCACGTTGACCGACGAGCAGGACGGCGTGATGGCGACCAGGCCCGCGACGATGCCCGACGCCGCGCCCAGCGTCGTAGCCTTGCCGTCGCGGATGCGTTCGGTGAGCATCCAGCCCAGCATCGCGGTGGCCGTCGCGACCGTCGTCGTCATGAAGGTCGACCCGGCGACACCGTTGGAAGTGGTGGCCGATCCGGCGTTGAACCCGTACCACCCGAACCACAGCAACCCGGCGCCGAGCATCACGAACGGCAGGTTGTGCGGCCGGAACAGCGTGGTGGGCCAACCGCGGCGCTTGCCCAGCACGATCGCCAGCATCAGGCCCGCCACACCGGAATTGATGTGGACCGCCGTCCCGCCGGCGAAGTCGATCGCGTGCAGCTTGTTGGCGATCCAGCCACCCTTCTCGGAGGCGAAGCCGTCGAACGCGAAAACCCAATGGGCGACCGGGAAGTAGACGAACGTCGCCCACAGACCGGCGAACACCAGCCAGGCGCCGAACTTCAGCCGGTCGGACACAGCGCCGGAGATCAGGGCGACGGTGATGATCGCGAACATCAGCTGGAAGGCCACGAACACCGTGGCGGGTAGGGTGCCCGCCAGCGGAATGTCAGTGGCCGCAACACCTTTGCTCGGATCGGCGGCCACCGCGTTGACACCGATGAGGCCCTTGAGGCCCCAGAACGAGGTCGGCTTGCCTACGACGCCGCCGGCGTCATCGCCGAACGCGATCGAATAGCCGTAGAGCACCCACAGCACGGTGACCACGCCCATCGCGCTGATGCTCATCATGAGCATGTTCAGCACGCTTCGGGCGCGCACCATACCGCCGTAGAAGAACGCCAGACCCGGCGTCATCAACAGCACCAGCGCGGAACTGGCCAACATCCAGGCGGTATCGCCGGTATTGGGCTGGCCCAGTATCGGGTATGTCACTCGCAATCTCCTCCGGTCGGCCCACGATTGGCCGCCAGACACACGTCTGATGACCTGACCAGAAGATTGCGCAATCGTTGTTTCGGCGATGGTGCGGCAGTGTTTCGGTGGGATTAACGTCCCGCTCGCCGTGTAAGGGGTTTCAGCCGAGCAGCGCGTCGACGAAAGCCGCCGGTTCGAACGGCGCCAGATCGTCGGGACCCTCCCCCAGCCCGACCAGTTTCACCGGCACGCCGAGTTCCTGCTGAACCCGAAAGACGATGCCCCCCTTGGCCGTTCCGTCCAGCTTGGTCAGCACGGCGCCGGTGATCTCGACCACCTCGGCGAACACCCGCGCCTGGGCCAGTCCGTTCTGCCCGATGGTGGCGTCGAGCACCAGCAACACCTCGTCGACCGCGGCCCGCCGTGTTACGACCCGCTTAACTTTGTCGAGCTCGTCCATCAGTCCGA
>NZ_LZKY01000307.1:0-16976 GCF_001673055.1 Mycobacterium sp. 1245801.1 | reverse complement strand
CCTGGGTGGGCTGCTTGATGCGTCGGCGATAAGCGTCCAGGAACCGTCCCGCGCAGAAGGTGATCCCAGCGCCGCCCCGCCCTCCCAGCATTCTCAGGGCGTCGTGATCCGATGGACAGCAACGCTCACGCCTTCCACGCCGCCGGAGGACGCAACCGAACGGGGTGGGTCGATTGTGTTCCGGGGTGGCGGTGATAACGATTCAGAAGAGAACCACAGCCAGGGTGCTGGCGGCGGGCCGAGTGCCTTACGGCCGCCGGGGCATCTAGCAACGCCCGGGGTCGCACCGGCAGAACCGTTTGTCACCCCCGCGTCGCCGAGTCGTTTTGATGCCCGGCTTCCCGGGGGCAGCAGTTCGGGAAGCGGGCGCGGGCAGCCGGGTCGGCACGCGCTTGAAAGCCTGCTGCAGCGGTTGGAGTCGCGACTCTCTGATTACCAGACCGCCGGCTTGGATCCGGGTAACTACGAGTTGATCCGTCGGGTGCAAAAAGGTGAGGTTGTGCTGCCTTCGGATCTGGTCGGGCGGTTCGTGGCCCAAGACGTGCTGCCTTATGCGTATGTGCCGCCCTCGCGGGGGCATGTCGACTCGGAAGCCGGTCCTTCTTCTGCTCCGCGCTACCAGCCGATGGATGGCATCACCGCGCTGCCCGTCACACCGGTTCGGGCCAGCCGCGACCCCGGGTTGCCCACCGCCGGCCACACCGCCGAGACCGCCCCGCCGAACAGTCACGCGACGCACTTACCGCCCGAGCGTTCGGTAGCAGATGGAACCCGAGCTGCATTCGGCGCGGGCCTCGCCGGCCCTGATACCACCCGGTCGCCTGGCGCCGACACTGTCGGTGGCGTCGACGACACCGGGCCGAACAGCGCAGCCGGTGCTGACCCGGCTCGATCAGCACCGTTGCCTGATTCCGACGTAGTGGCGCTACGTCTGACCGCCGGCGATGGTCCTGACCGGCTAGCGGATCGCGGCGTGTCGTCGCCGCAGCCCGCGGTCAGAAATCCCGGGGATGGGGCTGATCGCGCGGCAGGGCCGGCAAGCGGCTACACCGGCCACGGGGGCGTTCGCTCCCCAGCGGGAAGGATCCAAGGGGGGGCTTCTCGCCCGCGGCACTTGAGCGGTTCGCGGCCGACGCGAGAGCCTAACCCCCACTCCAGCAGCAGCGACGCACCGGTGGTTGATGCGCGCACCGCTTACCAAGGGCTGCCGCCAGGCTTGTCTGGTTTGGTGCAGCGGGTGCGGTTAGCAGATAACGAGCTGTCGGATAACCACGTGCGGCATCTGATCGACTTGCCTCGCCGCAGCGACGGACAGTTGAGCTCCCGAGGAGTAGCCCACTATTTGGAGGTGCAACGATCCGATTGGCACGAAATGCTGGCGGCGCTGCAAGGACACGCCGGGGTGCGCGTCGAGGGTGTGGATGATGCGACGCTGCGACGCCACCATCACGTTTGGTCCTCCAAGTATCCGGAGGTGTGGAGCTACCTGGAGCGCCCCGGCGGCGATCTCAATGTCTTAACAGGTGGTCCAGAGCTGGCGCGCGTGGGCGCTGGGATCCGCTTTGACCGCAACTTACCGATGAGCGTTGAGCAGGTGAACCATCGCGGGGTGCAGGTCAGGATGCACACCTTCGGCCGCGATTCCACGGTGAACGCGCGACGAGAGCTGGTGTTGAGGGCGTTGTCGGTGTTGGCCAACGCCGGTTATCAACTACCGGCCTCGCTCGACGTTTACTTGCCGCGCTATCACCGCATGCTCAGAGTCCGTGGCGCCCCAGGCACCGATGGGCACACCGCACCGCGAATCCGCAGCAAAGCGGTACCCAGCGAGTTCCTTTACGAGGGGACCTTCGCTCGGGCCGTTCCACCTGGGTCAATCATGGTCACCGCTTTGGCCGACCCTACTGTGTTGTCGTCCGGCACGTACATGCCGGCAGGTATCGGCATACCCACTGACCACATTTTCGATCCGGCCCTGGGCGTCGTGCTGCATGAGCTGATGCATTGGCGGCACGCCAGTTACGTGCCCCGGTTGTTTGCTGATCTGACCGAAACTGAATTTTTGCCTGCGGCGGGTGAGTTGGCGGGGGCGGTCAGTCCGTATGCGGCCACAAACCCGTATGAGTTTGTGGCCGAGTACCGCCTGGGTGAGCTTGTGGGCCAGCACTACAACCCTGGCATAGCCCGGAGGCTGGCTGAGCTGGATCGGGTGTTGGGCGGCCCGTTGCACCGGGATGGTGTTGGGCCTGGATTGCCGCCGGCGATTACCGATGACCAGCTGAACTTTTTGGCTGACCAGGTGCGTCGCGGGCGGTGGTTGTCGGGGATTGGGCGCAACGAGGTGGCTTTTGCGCAGGCCGCATTGGGGTTGTCTGAGCGCTGGCGTAGTCTGCCGGTGCAAGCGCAGTTGGTCATTGAGGCCGTGCGGCGGGCGCGTGGACCGGAGGCGCCCTTGGGTCGCTGGTCGTATGTGGCCGTCGACTTCGCGCCGCGCCAGCGGCAGTTACAGGCCCCGACAGAGGCCATGAACATTTTGGCTGGTCACTTGCGCGACCTCGCCGAGCGGCAACGGGTTGAGGTGCGCGTGGAAGGCGGCGGTGCGCGGTATTTCAGTAACGCCGGGATGGACCGGGCCGCTTCGGTACGTCGGCACTTGCTCGGCCTGGCCGGTGAGGAGAACATCAGCTGGCATGCGGCGAGCAGCCGGGGAAACAGAATCGCCGCCAGCAAATCCCCTGGGGTGCCCCAGCGCGCCCAGCAGGCCATGATCTGGTGGACCCGCCCCAGCGTTGAGGCCCTGCGGCTCAGGGATGGCGCCGCAGACGATGACCTAGATGCTTCAAGCACCGCGTCGGATTCAGAGGCCACCGATTCTGGGTCATCAGATTTGGCGGCTGAACACGATCGCGGGCCCGAACCGCAGTACGCTGCCGCCGATGCGGGATCCGGGAGCGCGCAACGCCATTTGGATGTCCTGGCAAGCGACACCGACAGCGCTTCAGCTGGACAACTACCCGCGGGCAGCCGTGGGCAGCGGAGTGGATTTGACCAGCGTGCAAGCGATGTCGACCCGACCGGGGTCGGGGATACCGTTTCCCAGGGCGGTGAGAGCCGCGCGTGGGCCCAACCGACATCGGACTCAGAAAGGTCTTCGGAGTCTGCTGTGTGGATGGGTCCGCGCACCACGCCCTACGATGCTTGGCACGGATTCGTCGAGGCTAGTCGCCTGGACGCTGACTATGTACTGGCGAGTGCAAAGAGCCGCGTGGTCGAGTTCGGGTTTGATGTAGACGGCCTCGATGACGTCATCACAAGGGCCTACGGGCAACTACCTGACGATTTGCGCAGCAATGGTTCCCGGGCGGCGGTGGCTGACCAGCTCGCCAATCTTGTCGTTTATGGCCAGCCTCGGATCGGACTTCGCGGGGGCAGTCGGCCTCCCAGCGACCAGCGCGATTCGTGGCCGGACACCGCGCTGGGCGAGCCGGGACGGCAGCCGCTAGGAGCTGAGGCCAGCAGCGCGCACGCCGGGCCCTCCGGGCACTCCGAGGCCCTAGATGATCCCGCATTCACTGTGTGGCCACCCGACCGTCGCAGCGCCTACCAGCAAATTTCCCCGCGGCTAGCTGGTCTTGTCACCCGTGAACATGTGGACCCCAATGACCTTGATCAGCCCGCTTACCGGCACCTCACCGACTTCGTCCGCACACATGGTGGCGAACTGACTGACGACGCCGTCGCGGATTTTGTTGACCGGGCCCAGTTTGACCTCGAAGGCGAGTTGGAGCTGATTAGGGTCCAAGCGGGGGTCACTGTGGTGGGTACCGGCGACGATCGGCTGCGTCACCTGATCGAGAGCAACCCCTTGTTGTTGACCGAGTTCCCAGAGTTGCGTACCTACCTCGAACGCCCTGACCCCAGCAGCCAGACCGACAACAACCTCGGCGCGCTCAGCGTCCTGGAAGAGACGCGGCACAACGTACGGGTGTCGTTTTTCTTCTCCGAAAGCGATCCACTGGCTGGGCCGCGTCAAGAGTTGATACTGCGCGCCCTCGAGATGTTGCACGCGGCACGTTACGCCCTCCCGGCGAACCTTAATGTGTTCCTGCCGCGCTACCTCCGCAACCTAGCGGTGCACCTCACTATGAACGGCGCTGGCGAAGAGCGCATAAATATCACGCCCACCCCGATACATGAAGATATGCCCGCGAACACCGTGGCGTGGTTTCGGACGCCGGACACAATGGTCATCAGCTCGAGGGCAATCGCCGCACACCCTCCCGGACGCCCTGCCGCTCATTCCGACGGCGTCGACAGCCTCATGGAGGACGTCGCGTTGGGGACGGTGCTGCGTGAGTTAATGCACTGGGTCCACTTCGGTTACCAGCCGGCGCTGTATGTGGACGCGGAGTTTACGGCCTTGCTGCCGCGCGATCTCAGGCTCGTAGACACGGTCAGCCGCTACGCGCAAGACCATGCCCGAGAGTTTGTCGCCGAATATGGCCTGAGCCGACTATTGGGCAGGCGCTATGACGATGCTCGATCGGCAGCGCGCCTCGAGCAGCTTTACCGCGGACTGGGAGGACAATTACCCTTCCGTCCCGCTGCGGCGCGGCCACCGACCGACCGGGAGGCGGACTACCTGATCCGCAGCGTGCGGCAGTTCCCCGCCTTAGCCCAGGTCAGCGCGCACGCAATCGCGCGCGTTCACGCCACACTGGCACCGTTTGACCGGTGGAGCAACCTGACCCATCGAGTTGAGCGGATCGTTACAGCACTATCGACCGCGCCGCCATCGCCAGGACGCGCTGAGATTGACGCTCTCATCACACGAGTGCGCCGAACACCCGGATTGTCCGACGTCGGCGCGCATGTGATCGGCCGTGCGCATGCCGACCTGGCGCTCTTTGACCAGTGGGGCAGCCTTGAGCATCGAGCGGAGTTGATATCTCGCGCACTTCTAAGCGATCAATCCGATCGCGGCGGTGCTGGTCAATCGGGTGGGGGTGGGCCCGCTGCCGGTGATGCCGGTGATGCTGTGGGGGGGTCGCGTGGTGGTCGACGCGCTGGCGGTGATCAGCCCAGTGCGAGCGAGTTGGAAGCGATGGTGGCGCGGTGGGAGGCGCTGGCGCCGGCCCCGGTGGAGCCCAATTACGCCGAGATCCTGGTGATTAATCAGATCCGTGACGGTCAAATCGCGGTGCCTGCGGATCTGGTGGACCGGTTCGGCTCTTTCGGCGTGGTGCCCTACGGGTATGTGGCGCCGTCAGCAGGCCATGTCTATTCTGCGGCCGGGACATCTGGTGGGGGTGGGTCGACTCGACCGCCCGGTGAGCGGGGATCGGTTTCATCACACCCCGGTTTGGGGCCGGTGGTCGAGCAGCGCGCGGACTGGCCGCACGATGCGTGGTACCCCGGCGAAGACGGGCAGTCGGCGCTCCCAGGTGCTAGTCATCTTCCACCGGGGGCTTTGGCGCCCGAGGAGTGGTCAGGCTTTGACCCGGGGATGACACCGGCGACACATCAGTTTGCCGTCGAAGGGCCGCAAGGATCGCCGGCCGAACCCGTGCGGGCCGGTATGGCCGCCCGTCCTGCTGAGGTTGCGTCGCCCCCAGCGGAACGGGGCGGGACGCCGCACAGCAACGCCCACGACGGATCGCGGACCAATGTCAAGGACCGGCAAGACCTGCTTCGGCGTGCCCGGAATTGGCACGATAAGAAAGTGGACGCCCGCCGGCGGTGGTACACGCTCAGAACGGGTCGGGAGCCAAACCTGGTGGCGGAGTATCCGCCTGACGATGTGCTTCTGGCCAGGTACAAGCGGTATCGGGAGGCGGAGAACCTGAGATACAACGCCAGGTCAAAGCGAGCCGCTGAAAACCCAAGGGCGACGGGTGGTGACGGGTCGGGTGACCCGGCCCCAGCCGGGCGGCCGAAGCGCAAGCGGCGCAACGCAGACCCGGCTGGCCCGGGGAAGCCGCGACCGCGCAGCGACGCCGCCGGCGGATCGCAGACGAATAGCGAAGACCTGGAGCGGCAACGCTTGCTCGAACGTGCGAAGAACTGGAAAAAAACGCGACGGTTAGGGCAAATGCAGCTCGCGTACGACTATGGACTGAGGAAGGAGCCGCCAAATTGGGACGACGACCTCTACCCGTCTGACGACGAGCTTCTGGACCAGTACGAGAGGCGTAGGGCGGCTGTGCGGAACTACACCCAGCGCACCAGGTCAAAGCGAGCCGCTGGAAACCCAGAGGCGGTGGGTGGTGACGGGTCGGGTGAGCCGGGCCGAGGCGGGCGGCCGAAGCGCAAGCGGCGCAACGCAGAGCCTGCTGGGCCGGGGAGGCCGCCACCGCGCAGCGATGCCCCCGAGGGATCGCAGACCAATAGCGAAGACCTGGAGCGGCAACGCTTGCTCGAACGTGCGAAGGAGTGGAAAAGAACTCTCCGGCTAGGGCAAATGAAGTACGCGTACAAAGAGGGACTGAGTCGGAAGCCGCCAGAGTGGCACGACGACCTCTATCCGCCTGACGACGAGCTTCTGGCCAGCTATAAGCGGTATCTGGCGGCACAGAACCTGAGATACCAGGCCAAGTCAACGCGAGCCGCTGAAAGCCCAGAGGCGATGGGTGGTGACGGGTCGGGTGATCCGGGCCGAGGCGGGCGGCCGAAGCGCAAGCGGCGCGACGCAAGCCCTGCTGGTGAGACCCGCCGGGCAACTGGCACGTCGTGGCCGGACGCGGTGTCTGAGGTGTCGGGGGGCCAGGCCGCATCATGGCGGTTGGGATCCCCGCGCGAGGGCGGGCCCACTGTCGGTGATGCTGTGGTGGGGTCGCACGGTGGTCGACGCGCTGGCGGTGATCAGCCCAGTGCGAGCGAGTTGGAAGCGATGGTGGCGCGGTGGGAGGCGCTGGCGCCGGCCCCGGTGGAGCCCAATCACGCCGAGATGTTGGTGATTAGTCAGATCCGTGACGGTCAGATCGCGGTGCCCGCGGGTCTGGTGGACCGGTTCGCCTCTTTCGGCGTGGTGCCCTACGGGTATGTGGCACCGTCAGCAGGCCACGTCTATTCTGCGGCCGGGCCTTCTGGTGGGGGTGGGTCGACTCGACCGCGCGGTGAGCGGGGATCGGGTCCCTCGCCCAGCACGCGGAAAGCCCACCGCCGCGCCATGAGAGAGCGAGCTGCTAAGAAGCGAGCCGCCGAAAACCTAGGGGTGATGGGTGGTGGTGGGTCGGGTGATGCAGGCCCGCCGCAGAAGCGCAGGCGGCGCGACGCAGACCTCAGCGGTGAGAACCGGGCCGCAGCTCTAGCTGGATCGGCCCAGCAAGAGCCGTCATCGCAGCCGTCGAGCTCTCGCCAGCCGGATGCCGGTACGAGCCGATCGGCGCGCCTCGATGCGGTGATGGGCGTGCCGGGTGCGGACGAGTCGGCGTTGTGGACGGTGGGTGCGGGAAGGGTGTTACCGGAGCAGGTGGTGGACCGCACTGTGGCTTTGGCAGTCGAGGCGGCGCAGCAAGGGCCGATCGAGCTGGTAATCGCCGTTGATGATCAGCCGCACGATGTGGAACAGGCTCGCGATCTAACAGCTAACGTCGTGCTTCCGGTGTTGATAGATCTTGAGTTGCGCAATATTGATCCCGGCCGTTTCACGGTGCACGTGCAACGCCGCAGCCATGGCGTTGGTGGCCCGCGCGGGCCGGTCGTGCGCACGGCTCCCCAACCGCGGCCACCAGCAGTTGTTGATCCGCAGACTCAGGTGCTGGTTGACGAGGTAGCCCGAGAGCTAGCAGACGTGCTGCCCACTGCGACGGCCCGAATCGTTGAGGCCCTCGATAACCCTGAACTGCAGGCCTGGCGCCATGACAACCCGACACAGCTGGCTCGGCGGGTCGCTGAATTTATCAAAACCGGACACGTGGGCCGGCTGCGCGGGGGGGCGGGGGGCGGCGTTCACAGCAGCCAGGGCTTTCGGCCTTCGGGTCCGGGGGAGGGGCCGTCCAGCGCTGCGCACAGCGTGTCCGAAGCACTTGGGCTGCTGTCCGGTGAGCAGCGCGTGGGCTGGCGCAGCCGCCCGGATGACCGTGCGGTGCCGACCTTATCGACGGGCAAGGGCAAACAGCGCATGGATGCCGATGCCTTGCGCAGAGAACATCCCCCAGTTGCGGGTGCTGATCTTGGCCGCCGGCGCACCGGCCCTGGTGTCGAGTCTGGGGTGCGTGACTCTGGGGGCATGGCCACGCCGGTGAGGCAGGTGGTGGAAAACACGGCGCTGCCCGGGCGATCATTGCCCGAGGCTGCTCTTGGCGTGCCTGTCGCCCCACCGCCCCCGCCGCTGCGCTTGGGGGCAGCGCGGCTGGTGCGCGCTGGGGGGGCGCCGCCGCGACGTGAGGCCTGGGTGGGGTTGCGGGGCGGTAAGGACGTGCTTGCTGATGAGTCGTGGCGGCATAGTCTGGCGGGCTCGGCGCCGTGGTTTGAGCCTCAGGACCGGGTTTTGCCCGACAGGTGGACGGCCAAGCTTGAAGCAGCACCTGCCTACACGGTGGACGCGGTGGTGGCCGATGTCGCAGCGGACAGCACGCCGGGCCGGATTGGGTGGTATCGGGGGGTGATCCGCTATGACTGGCAGCGCATCGGGGTCGGGGACGGCAGGTTTGTTCAGGTATACCGGCTCAGGATTCACCTCAGGGCAGCCGACGGGGTGAGCGCAGGCACCCTTGCCGAGGTTCAAGCCAATGCGCGGGCCGGGATAGATCAGCTGGCCAATCAGGGTTTTCGCCTGCCCAGCGGTGACCAGTTCCATGTGGACGTGCAGTTTGTGACCAGCCCCGCTGAGGCGCACACCAGCATTGAGGTGGCCGCAACTGGCAGCGATCAAACCCATTGGAACCCGCAGATGCTTCCGGGTGTGCTTGCGCACGAAATTCTGCATTACTTGGGTGTGCCGGACGAGTCGCAAGACGCCCGCCGGGTCTTTTTGCGACACGCCACCAACACCGGGGTTCACCGAGGCGATGGCAGCGTCATGAGCGATGACGTCCACGCTGGCGGTGGTTTGCGGCCACGTCATCTGTGGCTCATTGAGCGTGTCGCGACCAGCCAACTCGGCGTAGCGGCGACGAACGTCGCTGATGCGGGTGTCGGTGCTAGCCGTTCCTGGTTAACCCCGCAGCGCAGCATCGCGCGGCCCAGCATCGCTGCGCTCAGCACGGTTGGTCATGGTGTGCTGGGTACTCGCCCCGCCCCTAAACGTAAGCGCACCCGACCCGAAACAGACGACACAAACGACACAGGTAGGAGGGTTCGGCCGGACCACGCAGGAGCCCGCGAGGACCAAGGCACCCCTGCACCCGCGGACGAGCGGGCAACCAACGAGCAACACCCCACCACCCCCGCCATCGGCCACATGTCATACAAGACCGTCGGCAAACGGGGCACCATCAAAGTGATGAAGGGGTTGAACCTAAAGCAGCAAATCCAGATTACCATCGGCAGGGCTCATGCCAGTGAGCGGGTGCGGGTGCACGCCGCTGGTGATGTCGTCACCATTTACGACGCCAGCAACACCATGCTGGGCCGAGTCACGGTGCAACCCGACAAAACCAGCTACACCGTGCGCGATATGTCAACCAGGATCCTCACCGTCGGCGGCGACGGCAACATCGTTCTGGCCACGAAGACGATGAAGTCGACGCAGACGACGGTGCACCAGAACAGCATTATTCATGTCGGCAACCGCCGCAGGGGTGCAAAGGTGCGCGTGGACATCGTGGGTGATGACGTCAGCGTCTATGACGCCGCCGACAACCCGCTGGGCAAAGTCACTCTGAAGGAAGACGTGCGCTACCACACGCTGCACGACCCGTCAAACAGGACGCTCGCGGTCGAGGACAAGGGCACCATCATTGTGAGCACGATGTCGATGGATTCGGCGCAGATGACCGTAAAGCAGAAAAACACGGTTTATGTGGGCAAGCCTCACAAGCGTGAACGGGTGCAGGTGCACGTCGCTGATGATGTCGTCACCGTTTATGACGCCGCCGGCACCACAAAACTGGGCGCAGTCAGGTTGCGAGTCGGCAAAACCCGCTACAGCCTCATCAGGGATGGGATGGGGGCCGAGGTGGTCAGCGCGGCTGGACAGGCATCGCCGGGGGTGAGGGGCGCTTCGGCGGCGGCGGATGGGCCGGCGGCGGGTGGTCCGGTGGTGGTGCGGGTGCCTGGGGATGGGTGGTGTTTGTTGTATGCGGTGTTGGTGGGTATGTCGCCGCGGCATTGGCCGGCTGGTTTGGGGTCGTTGTCGACGCGGGCCGATGTTCTTGGCGAGTTGGGGGTAGGGGAGGGCGCTGGGCGTGGCGGTGCTGGTGGTCGCGCGGCTCAGGGGTCTGGTCGGCCTGCGCTCATGGGTGCTGCGCAGGGGTTGCATCGCATGGTGGTGGATTGGGTGCAACGAGTTGATACGGCGGGGTTCCCTGGCGATGTTGTGGAGCCCTACCGGCGCAGCCCTGAGCAGATGGCCGCAGTTGAACGCTTCGTGAGCACCGCGAGCCGCCAGGAGGTGGTGGCGTGGCTGGCCGCTGGCGGGATCGAGGAAGTTCAGGATCCGGCGTGGTTGTCCCCGCAGATGTTGCGTGCGCGCTACCTCGATGTGCGGACCCGGGAACTCAGCCAGGAGATGCCGGCGCACTCTGGGAGCGGGCTGGCGCCAATGGCGATGCTTTCGGCCACGGCGACTGCGCGCAGGCAGGCCGAAAACGAAGTCATGGTGGATCGGTGGGGGAACCTGACCGAGGAGGCGCTGGGTATTCAGGCTCAGTTTGAGTACTTGCAGAACCATCGGGCACTGCCGGCGGTGGGCGAGCTGGATACCGAGAGTTTAGGCCGGACCGCCCGCGAAACCTGGGCACACCGCCCGTTGACAGCCGCAGAGCATCACGGGCTCATCGCTGCGTTGAACGACTGGCAGCCAGGTAGCGCCGGCTGGAACACCAGCTACGGCGAGATGTTTCCGGCCCTGGTGGCCCACACGTTGAACGTGCGGCTGCGCAACGTCATGACCAATGGTGTGCAAGACGTGGGGCCCAGTGGCAGCGGTCGGGTCGTGCAGGTGAGCTACAACGGTCATGACCACTACGACGCCATCGTGGCGGCAGGCCACGACAGCGCCCCGCCCGCTCACACCCCGGTGCGGCTGAGCCAGCACGACACCCCGGCACCGACACCATTTGTCCCTCCCAGCCCCGGGCGGGCCAGTATCGTCAGCACGCCAGGCTTGGATGCTACTGCGGTAGCGGCCAAGCAAGAAGGAAACGACCCCGAGTTGCCGCCGCTGGTGCGCCCGGCGCCTACCTGGATACACACCGGTGCGCACGACCAGACCAGCGATGCATATGTGCAGCTCGAGCCGTGGGTGTATAACGTCGAGACCGACGAGTGGGAGTGGCGGCCCAAACGCGATGAGCTAGGCCAAATCCACCGCCTGATCGCTTCTTCCCGGATCGATCCGATCGAGGGTCATGATTTGTTGTTTCCGCTGCGCGATCCAGAAGATCCGCTGCATCGGGTGCACCACATTTTCGCCGATCACGAGGGCAACGTTGCCCCGGAGGTGGGTGTGCAAAAGGTGAAGCTGAACTTTGATGCGCACGAGATCGGGCTCCAGGACACGGCTGGCCCCCCTGCAAAGACCAGCAACCCCGCAAAACCGGTGAGGAAAAACCCGGCGAAACAGGGGCCGAAAAGCCCTGCAGAACAGGTGATGGGAAGCCTTGCCCAAGAGGTGCGCGCCGACCTGACGCGGCTGATTGAAAACTCCCGTGCCGGCGCGCAACCCCTCCCAAGTTTTTTATCGCAGCGCACCGTGACCCGAAAGGTGACCGAACACGATCCGCTGCCTGACCACGAGCAGGGTCTGATCGGCCAGTACGGGCTGTTCATCCGGCCGGAACGAACCATCGGTGACGTGCGCGGAGTCGATGGTCACATCCTGGGCTTCTACATGGGTGGGTGGCTGCGCAGCCGGGCCGACGAACAACGCGTTGAAGCCCTTCATCCCAACTATCGGCACTACCTGTTGGAGATCAACCAGCGAAGCAAACTCTCAGGTCTAAGCGCATGCAACGGCGTCGTTTTCGCCAACACCCCTTTACTAGAAGACAAAAGCGGCTACGACGACCAAAGGGCCAACGCGGACTACTTCAGTTGCACGGCAACAATCACCGACAACCAAGGTAACCCCCGCACCATAGAACTGTCAGTGCTGATCGGCCGCAAAAATCTCAAACCCGGAGACCAGGTATGGGTCAGCTACGGACCGTACTACCTCCCACTATTCGACCAACCCTCACCAGCGGTCAAACCCGAACTCTCCGACTAGATGTGTGATTGACGGTGGCCGGTGACTGGCTAAGTCTGGGTCTTTGGTAGCTCTGTCGTACGGGTTTGGCCTTCAGCAGGCGGCCATGGGGGCGGTGCCCGTGTAGCAGGCGAACGCGGCCGCCCACCGGAAGCCGCAGAAGTATTTATTGTCACCTGGCGAGTAATAGTCTATCGTTAGTGATGTGATTCGAGACGAACATGCGGTTAGCAGAGGCAGAAGCCGAACCTCCTGCAGATGCGTTGGTGTTCCGTTAGTCCCGTTGTCTCGATTCAGCACATACGGCTTCGGTCGACGACGTGCCTCTTGGGCCCGACCTGCCGCACATCGCGACAGAAAGCGTCGGCATCGCGGTCGCACGCCGTGAACGGCTAGATGGTGCACCGGTCGAAAATTCCGCCTATGACGACGTTAGTCGCGCCTGGCGCACGAGTGGTGTCATCGCACGCGCGGGCATCACTGAACAGACCGATGAAGAAGCGACAACGGAAGGTTAAAGATAATGACTGAGAAGACGCACGTTCTCCCCGCCCGGGTCGGACAGACCCCGCAGGACTATAAGAGGCTGAGCCTTGAGAGAGAGCGGATGCGGCCCTGGGAAGACGGTGCGCATAACGATGGCAGTCCCGGTACTTTTGAATGGTGGTATATCGACGCGGAGGTCGCCGGATCAACTTTGGCGATATTTATGAAGACAAAACCCTGGGTCAGTCACGATCTGCCACTCACCCCGGAAGTGACAGTAAGCCTTAAATCGCCCGACGGTTCAACCACAGAAAAGACAGAGGCGATTCAGCAAGCGAATTTTTTGCTGCGAAGGACAAATGCGACGTGCGTATGGGCGCCAACTACTTCCGGGGAGATCTTAATTCTTATCAGGTGCATGTCGAGATAGATGATTTCGTAGCCGACGTTCAGCTCACAGGTACTGTGCGGCCGTGGAGGCCAGGGACGGGCTACATATTCTTCGGGGAGCACGATGAAGACTTCTTCGCAACGTCGCAACCAGTGCCCCTCGGGGAGGCGAGCGTGACCGTACGCGGGAAGGATTTGCAACTGAAAGGAAACGGGCCAGGTTATATCGACCGAGGTTGGACAGAAGTCCCGCTGGCGAAGCTCATACATGACTGGTACTGGGCCCGCGTCCAATTCGGAGATTACCTGGTGCTTGCCGCGAATATCACGGCCGAGAAAGAGTATGGCTACCATGAATTTCAAGAATTTCTGGTGACACGCAAAGGCCAGATACTGGCAGATAAGTTCACAGATACCGGAGAGGTCACCTTTAAGGTGGCCGACGTTTACACCGATCCGGATACGGGGAAGCCAGTTGCCGACACAATTTTCTACGAGTATCAAGATGGGGAAAGTCGCTATAGTGTCACATTTCGGCGGGAGAAAGACTTTCTGCACATTAAATTTATCGACTTCATGGACGGTGCCGAACTCGAGAAGGCGCGCGCGAGGAACTACGACGGTGCGTTACTGCGCTTCACGGGCACAGCGACGTTTGTCCACTCCGAAGGCGGTCAAATCATCTATACGGAGCAGAAAGAGGCATTCTGGGAACTGGCGTACTACGGACATGCGCGGTAGGAGCGGGCCACACGACAGGCGCTCACGGCCAGCATCGGGTTCGTCGCTTGCCAGGGGGAACGGGGCCACCGTGGGCGCGTTATTGACGATGCTCCTCGGTGTGGTCTGGGTCAAGCGGTCGGCGCGGGTGGGTTGGCGGTAGGACAGTCCTTCGATGACAAGGGTGTGGGCGGTGGCGTTCGACGACGATTTCGTAGAAGTCGCTGGTTTCGGTGCCGTCGAGGCGCCGCAGCGTGAAGTCGTCGATGATGAGGACGTCAATGGCGGCCAGTCGGCGGATCTCGGCGTCGACGGTGTTTGTCGAGGCGGGCGGCGCGTAGCGGCGTGAACGGTTCGTCGGCGCGGCCGAACAGTACGGTGTTGCGGCGACATATTGCCATGTGCCCCAATGCCGTTGCTAGATGTGTCTTGCCGAAGCCGGCGGGTCCGAGGATGATCGCGGACTGGCCTGCTTCGGCGAATCGCAACGAGGTCAGGTCGCCGAGCAGGGTGCGGCCATAGCGCAGGTCGTCCTGGGTAGTCCAGGTGTCGAAACGCGTGCTCGAGTCTAGTTCGACTTTTGCCGCTCGTAGTGCCGCGGAACGGGATTCGCGCCGTGAAACTTCGTCAGCCAGGAGCGTTTCGAAAAACCCGATATGGCTGAGTTTGTGCTGGCGGGCCAATGCAGCGCGTTCGGGCAGCGTGTCGGCCACAGCGCCGATCTCCTCGGACTCGTTGTCGGATACGACGGTCAATGATGTTGGGATGCAGTTGATTCGGATGGATCACGAGAGAATCGGGTGGCCGCCTGCCCGACCGCCTCGGCAGCGCCGGAGGGGTTCGCTCGGTGGAACGCTCCTGCATGGAAACAATCTTGTTGACCGAGACTCAACCCCTAGCGAGCAGGGGTCACTAGATCGTTTTCCGGGTCGCTCGGACACCAAACGCCGGCATAGCGGCACCGGCTGGGTAACAGCGCTCCGTTATGGCCTGCTGCTCACGCTGTGATCCCGCCAATAAGTATCTCCGTGACGAGATCGACATGCTCGGTCGGGTCGAGAGGACCGTCGAGGGAGTCGAATTTATCGGAGAGGGGACCCAACGTGAACGGCGCTGCTGCCCCATGCGCGACGAGGAACATGAGCGTACGTCCCGACACTCGCCGGGCTAGACCCGCTGCCGCCATCCGATCCAGCACGCGCATCGGCTCCTCGATGGTCGGCATGACGCAACACGACACGACGTGGTCGAGACGACTGGTCGAGTGCAGCCCCTCCTGGTTCATCAATCGGACGAGCTCCGGACGGCGTGCCGAGGCGCGCAAAAATGCGCGGATGAACGTCTGAAGTTGGCTCAGGTCGTCGTCGGGGGCCGGGTCGTTAGGCAATTCAGCCGCGATGTCGTTGGCAAGCGCCTGAAAACCGTGGTCTACGGCGGCGTACCACAGTTGTTCCTTCGACTGGAATCTTTGGTTGATGGTCCCGCGGCTTAATCCCAGTTCAGAGTTCAACGTACGTAACGACATGCCTTCGTAGCCGTATTCAGCGAAGGCCATGAGGGCTGCGCGCAGGATCTCGTCGTCCGTTCGCAGCCGAGGGCGGCCCCGCGTCTCGACGGTATTAACACTCGACATCACCACAAATTAGACCATACTGCTGGCTAAATTATTGCCACACGGTGAGAAAAGTTTTCGGCGCGTGTCAACGAAGCACCGCACTCATTATGTCCCGTTACAGCGACGGTTGTCTGCGAGGCCTTGAGACTTATCCGGCTGCGGCCCAACGCCGTTACTGCCATCCCTCCGCAGCATTTCGGCGACCAGGAAGGCCAGCTCCAGCGACTGCTGGCTGTTGAGCCGCGGGTCGCAGGCCTTCTCGTAGCGCCCGACCAGGTCGGTGTCCGAAATGTCTTGCGCGCCATCCAGACACTCGGTGACGTTCTCGCCGGTGATCTCGACGTGGATGCCGCCCGGGTGCGTGCCCAGCGCGCGGTGCACCTCGAAGAAGCCCTGTACCTCGTCGACGATGCGGTCGAAGTGACGGGTCTTGTAGCCATTGGGCGATTCGTGGGTGTTGCCGTGCATCGGGTCGCACTGCCAGATCACCTGGTGACCGGTGGCCTGGACTTTCTCCACGATCGGGGGCAGCAGGTCGCGGACCTTGTTGTTGCCCATCCTGCTCACCAGCGTCAGCCGGCCGGGCTTGTTGTTCGGGTCGAGCCGCTCGACGTATTCGACGGCCAGCTCCGGGGTGATCGTCGGGCCGATCTTGACGCCGATCGGGTTGGCGATCACCTCGGCGAAGGCGATGTGCGCGCCGTCGAGCTGGCGGGTACGCTCACCGATCCACACGGTGTGCGCGGACAGGTCATACAGCTGCGGTTCGCCGCTGTCGCTTTCGGACAGGCGCAGCATGGACCGCTCGTAGTCCAGCACCAAAGCCTCATGGCTGGCGTAGATCTCGGCGGTCTGCAGGTTTCGGTCGGCCACCCCGCAGGCGCTCATGAAGCGCAGCCCGCGATCGATCTCGGTGGCCAGCGCCTCGTATCGGGCGCCGGCCGGCGAGGTCCGGACGAATTCCCGGTTCCAGTCGTGCACCAGGTGCAGGGAGGCCAATCCCGACGACGTCAGCGCCCGAACCAGGTTCATCGCCGCACTGGCGTTGGCGTAGGCGCGCACCAGCCGCGACGGGTCGTGGTCGCGCACGGCGGCGTCAGGGGCGAAGCCGTTGATCATGTCGCCGCGGTAGGACTTCAACCCCAACGCGTCGATGTCGGCCGAGCGCGGCTTGGCGTACTGGCCGGCGATGCGGGCCACCTTGACCACCGGCATGCTCGAGCCGTATGTCAGCACCACCGCCATCTGCAGCAGCGTGCGGACGTTGCCGCGGATGTGGGGTTCGGTGTTCTCGGTGAAGGTCTCCGCGCAGTCCCCACCCTGCAGCAGGAACGCCTCGCCCCGGGCCACCTGGGCCAGCTGCTCCTGCAACCGGACGATCTCCGACGGCACCGTCACCGGCGGGACGCTTTC
>NZ_LZKY01000306.1:0-57281 GCF_001673055.1 Mycobacterium sp. 1245801.1 | reverse complement strand
CCACCCAACATCCCACCCAGACCACCCAGCCCGGGCAACGCCTTGGCCGCCGCCGGAGCCGCCCCACCGATCGCACCGACCGACTTGGCGATCTGCGTAAAGGTGTTGGCCATACCAGTACTGAAGTACGGCAGACCCTCAGTGTTGTAGAAGAGGCTGGCGAAGGGGCTGTAGCCGTTCACGGCCGAGCCCAGGCTGGTCGGCAGGCTTGTCTGCCCGGTCAGCAGGAACCACAGCTCCGACAGCGGATCCGTGGTCGCCTGCGTCGCGGCCTGGGTCGTGGCGTTGGTCGTCGTCTGCGCCGCGGGCTGCGCCAGGGACTGCAGGGTCTTCGACGTGTTGGTCGCCGTGGAGTTGGCCGTGGCGTTGGTGACCGCCGCACTCTGGGTGGCCTGACCCGACGGGTTGGTGACCTCCGGCGCCTTCTGGAACTGCGTCACCTTCGTCGCCGTGGCCGACTGGCCCGCATAGCTGTACATCGCGGCCGCGTCCTGCGCCCAGTACTCCCCGTACTGCGCCTCCAGCTGCGCGATCTGCGGGGTGTTCTGCCCCACCACGTTGGTCTGGATCAACTGCTGAACCAGCGCCCGGTTGCTCGCGATCACGGGCGGGGGCACCACCGAGGAGAACGCCGTCTCGAACGCCGCCGCGGCGGCATTGGCCTGCGTGGCCGCCTCCTCGGCCTGGGCAGCCGTGATGCTCAACCACTCCGCATACGGGACCGCCGCCTGAACCATCGCCGCCGAGGCGGTCCCCGTCCACTCCTCGCTCGACAGCTGAGTAACCACGTTCTGGTAACTCAACGCGGCCGACTGCAACTCCGCGGCAATCGCATTCCACGCCGACGCCGCGGTGGTAAACGACTCCGAACCCGGACCGGCATAGATCCGCGCCGAATTGACCTCCGGCGGAAGTGCTCCGAAATCCAACATCATCGACTCCTTAACCAGTCGCGGCCGCGTTGGCCGCCTCAGTCACCGCGTAGGACCCGGAGCTGGTGCTCAGGGTGTTGACGAACATTTCGTGGATCGCCGCCGCTTGCGCGCTGACGGCCTGGTACATCTGGGCGTGCGCGGCGAACTGCGCCGCCGTCAGCGCCGACACCTCGTCGGCAGCGGCCGGCGCCACCCCCGTCGTTGGGGCGGCGGCGGCGTTCTGGGCGCTCAGCGTTGAGCCGATGGTTTGCAGATTGCCCGCGGCGGCTGCCAACGCCTCGGGCTGCGTGGTCACGAAAGACATCTAGCTTCCTTCCCCTTCCGTGGGACTCATCTGGGCTGGTGGTTATCCGGCCGAGGGTGGCCGGGTCAGCACGCTGTAGCGGAACCCGTATTTGTTGACGTACCCGGCGGCCGCGCCGCGCCGCCCGACCGACCCGACCGGCATGCCGCGCAGCAGCCCGTTGGCCGGTGAATTCGCTCCACCCGCCGCCTCGATCGGAGTAGCCTCCTCGGACAGCGCCGCGGGGGTGACCGACGAGGTCAGCGTCGCCCAGTTCTGGGGCACCGAAAGCATCCCGACCCGGGCCGCCTGTCCGGTGCCCGCGGAGATCGCACTCACGTGGCCCACACCGCCCAGGTTGCCCAGGCCCAGGCTGGCGAACTGCGGCGTGGGATACCAGGCACCACTGGCACCGGCCGTGCTACCACCGGGACCGGAAACCAACTGCTGGGCAAGCTGCGACCAGAAGGCCACAATGCCGTTCGAGAAATAGCCAAGACCGGTGTTTTGTTTCAGCAGCACGGTGTAGAGCGTGGGATTGAGCCCCAGCCAGTTGTTGTCCGGGGTGGGTAGCCCCGAATCCAAGAGGTTCTGAAGTGTGCTCGAGAGCAGTCCCGGATTCGAGGTGGCCGCGCTCGTTTGGGTCGCCACTTGAGTTGTGCTGGCGGACAACGCTTGCGGGGAAGCCAGCTGGGAAGTCGTCTGCGCGGTGTTGCCCGCCGGCTCGGCAACGGCCTTGGCGACCGCCGCGGCCTGGTCGGATTCCGCGTCCGGGGTGGTGGTGTTCGGCGGCGATGCGAACGGAGCCAGCTCCGACGCGGTCGCCGACGATGCGGCGTAGCCGTACATCGCGGCGGCATCCTGCGCCCACATCTCCATGTACTGCGCCTCGGTGGCCGCGATCGCCAGGAAGTTCTGGCCGAAGAAGTTCGTCGCGATCAGGGTGGCCAACAGCACCCGGTTGGCGGCGATCACCGGCGGCGGCACCGTCATCGCGAACGCCGCCTCGAAGGCCGCCGCGGCGGCCCGGCCCTGCCCCGCCGTCTCCTCGGCCTGCGCGGCCATGGCGGTGAGCCAGCTCACGAACGGGGTGATCGCCGCGACCATCGACATCGACGCCGGTCCCACCCATGGCCCGCTGGTGAGCTCGGTGACCACCGAGTTGTAGCCGCTGGCCGCTACACCCAATTCCGCCGCAATCTCGTCCCAGGCGGCGGCGGCAGCCATCATCGGCCCCGACCCCGGACCCGCATACATGCGACCGGAATTGATTTCGGGCGGTAACGCCGCGAAGTCAAACACCGTGTCCTCCTCAGTCGGCCGGGACCGCAGGCGATCTCGGCTGTCACGTAGGAATCAGTGGTGGCCGTGGTCACGGCTCTGTAGACGACGCCACCGGTTGGCCGCTGCACCCACGGGAGTCACCAACGGAGCCCCTTCGCCCCGCAACCCCATCAGCCGGGCGGGCCGGCGCATGCTGACCAGTGGACCGCGTCCGCAAAGCTGGTCTGCCACCGCGCTTCTCGGATGTCTGGTCAGGAAAGACATGCACCTTCTGCCTCGGCTAATCTCCCGCTATCAGCAACCGAGCGACAGCTCGCGTGTGCCCGAACTGCCGCCCGGCACTGAGATTAGTTCGTTATGAAGCAAACACCGACACGCAAAGGCACCTGTTCATCAATGGCCAGCCACTGTTCATTCCCGGTCGGCGGGAGTTCATACACGGCAATGGATTGTTCACTCGCCGTTTGCTTAACGCCCACGGCGGCACCGCCCGGTCTTCTCGGGCGGTCGAGGCGTCAGTCCTCTTCGAGGATCAGCGCCATCTCGGGGCACGATGCGACGCCGTCGCGTGTCGATTGCTCGTCCTCGGGCCTGACTTCGTGCTCCTCGAGGATCGAATAGCCGGACTCGTCGATCGGGAACAGGTCTGGGTCGACGGCGTAGCACTGGGCGTGGCCAACACATTTCGACTGGTCCAGACGAACCCTCACGAGGCTTCCTCCCTAGCCGGCACGGCGCGGCCGTAAACGTCTTCGCAAGCAGGCGAGCTCGCACTTCACGGTGCGGTCCCCAGATTAGTCGGTCGGTACAGTGTCGGAGGTGATCGCCGATCGCTTTCGCGCCCAAACCCGGTTCAGCCCGGGCGGGCGGATCCGTGTTCCGTTGCCCCGCATGCAATATTGACGAACCGATGCAATATTGATGTGCCGCCAGGTGTTGGTATCGACGAATTCCGACATTGACGCACTCGCGTCGGAGCTATTTCATCCAAGACAGACAACCGGAGATCGAAGCGCATGAGCGAGGGCCAGCAAGGGTCGTTCTACCTGCCCCGGCTTGATTTCGCCACGTTGCCGATGACCGAGGACCGCGGTCTGGGTTGGAAGACGCTGCGCGACGCCGGACCCGTGGTGTTCATGAACGGCCACTACTACATCACCCGCCGCGAGGATGTGCTGGCCGCCCTGCGCAACACCAAGGTGTTTTCGTCGACGATCCTGCAGCCGCCCGGCCACCCCTTGCCGGTGCTGCCGCTGGCTTACGATCCGCCGCAACACACCCGCTACCGCCAGATCCTGCAGCCGTACTTCAGCCCGCACGCGTTGGGCAAGTCACGCCCGGTGCTGCAGCGCCACGCCAGCGAGATGATCGCGGCGCTGGCCGGGCGGGGCGAGTGCGAGGCGATGGCAGACTTCGCCAACCTCTACCCGTTTCAGGTGTTCCTGGACCTCTACGGTCTGCCGGTCGAGGATCGTGACCGGCTCATCGATTGGAAGGACGCCGTCGTCAGCGACAAGCCCTTCGTCACTCAGAGCGACATAGAGAAATCCGAGCAGTTGCTGGCGTACCTGGCCGACGTCATCGCGCAGCGCCGGCAAAACCCGCAGTCGGACATGTTGTCGCAGGTGATCACCGGCAAGGGCAACTTCACCGACCTCGAACTGCTCGGCATGACCCATCTGCTGATCCTGGCCGGTCTGGACACCGTGACCGCGGCGATCGGGTTCTCGCTGTTCGAATTGGCCCGCAGACCGCAGCTGCGCAAGGAGCTGCGCGACAACCCCAAGCAGATCCGGGTCTTCATCGAGGAGATCGTCCGCCTCGAGCCGTCGGCGCCGGTGGCACCGCGGGTCACCACCGAGTTCGTCGAGGTCGGCGGCATGACGCTGCCGCCGGGCACGTCGGTGCGGCTGTGTATGGCCGCGGTCAATCGCGACGACAGCGACGCGATGTCCACCAACGAGCTCAACATGGACGGAAAAGTCCACCGCCACTGGGGCTTTGGCGGCGGACCGCATCGCTGCCTGGGCTCTCACCTGGCGCGCATCGAGCTGACGGTGATCGTCGCGGAATGGCTCACCCAGATTCCGGATTTCGAGCTGCCCGAGGGCTACTCCCCCGTCATCAATTACCCGTCGAAGAGCTTCGCGCTCAAGGAATTGCCGCTGCGCTGGGGCTGACTCCCCGGTGTGACCGGTCAGCCCCGGCGCAGCGGCCGGTACCTACTCGGGCCCTACTTGCGCAGCTCGGTCGCGGCGACCTGGACGAACACACCGGTGTCCTCGGCCATCAGCAGGCCTCGACCACGGGGCAGCGGGCCACCCTTCATCTTGCCGCGGATGAATCCCTCGTCCGGGTCGGCGTCCATCACCAGCAGCGGGGCGTTGGCCTGGGCCAGGGCCCGCAACATCGGGTCGCTGCCGGCCGACGACCAACCACCGAACGTGCGCGTGACGATCACGTGCAGGCCGACGTCGGCGGCCCGGGTCACCCAGGGGGCGGCCTTGTGCAGCGGCGAATCGAAGCCCGCGGGCAGCTGCTGGATGTCGTCGACGATCAAGAAGATCTCCGGTCCGCTCCACCAGTTGCGCGACAGCAACTCTTCGGCCGACAACCCGGGTGGCGGCTCGCGGCCGGCCAGGACCGCGGCCAGTTCACCCATCATCGCCTGCACGCCATCGAGGTTGTAGGCGAATTTCTCCACGTAGTCGGCGCCGAGCGTGGTCAGCAGCTGACGGCGCGGGTCGACCAGCCACACCTGGGCCGAGGGCTGGCCCGCCGGCGGCGGCGGGGCGCTGGTCGCTCCCGGCGCGTACAGCCGCCCGATCTCGGACATGATGGTGGCCAGCGTCGTGGTGCGCCCACACTCGCGCCGGCCGGTCACCATCAGGTGCGCGTTCTCGGCGAAGTTGAGATACACCGGCGACAGGTCCAATTCCGAGATGGCCCAAGCGATTCCGCCCGCACCGACGCCCTGACGGGTGTCGTGTGCGGCCAGCTCCCGAAGCTGTTCCACGCCGAAGGTGGCCGGCAGTCGGCGCACCGGCGGCGCCTGGCCGCTGGCGATCCGGCTGACGGCTTCGACGATGCTGTCGGACTCGAACCGATTGTCCGGCGTGCTGGCCAGCGCCGGCCGCGCCACCAGGGTGTGCAGACCGGACTGCGGGTCGGCGTCGAGGCGCACGTAGTTGACCGCGACCATGCCGCGACCCGGCTTGACCGGAACGTCCTTGGCGAACCGCGAACGCACCAGCTTGGCGTCTTCCACGGCGGCCAGCCGCAGCTCGACCCGGGACCCGAAACCGCTGCGCACCGGCGGCCGCAGCTCCGATTCGCGGTCGGCGGTGACCACCACGTGCACCCCGAACGAGGGGCCCTGGTTGATGATCACGTTGACCTGCTCGATCAGCACCTCGTTTTCCTCGGCCAGCGCCCGGTAGTTGTCGACCACCAGGTAGACGTCGCCGAACCCGTCGTTGGGGACCGGGCCGGGCTCGTTGCCGAACTTGCGCCGCCGGAACACCTCCATCGAGGCGATCCCGTACTCGAGGAAGCTGCGCTTGCGCTCCCGCACCAGGGCCAGCAGTTCGGCCACCGTGCGGCGAACGCCGTACGGGTCGGTCGGGCCGGCCACCTCACCGACGTGCGGCAGGCGGGCGACCGTCGTCAGCGCGGTGCTGCTGTAGGCCAGGCAGTAGAACTGGATCTGCTCGGGCGTGTGGGTCAGCGCCGCCGAGCAGATCAGCGTCTGCAACGCCGTCGTCTTGCCCGAACCACCGGCGCCCAGGATCAGCACGTTGGCGCCGGGGCCCGACGTGTCGACCGTCCACGGCGGCTGGTCGTGCTTGAAGGGGCGGTCGATGATCCCGATCGGGAACACCAGGTCCTGAGCGGTGCCGTAGTCCTGCTGCCAAGGGCGGCCGAGGAACCGGTTCACCAGTTCGTCGATGGCGACGGGCTGGTTCAGCGGCGGCTGCCACAGCCGGTAGGGCTGGAAGTCGATCTTGCGCAGCTGGTCGATGATGACGGTACCGACCTTGGGCGTCCTGATCCCTTCGGCGTCGTCGTCATCGCCGCCCTCGACTTCGACCGGCAAGCCGTCGGCGGGGATGGCGGGCGCGATGACCTCGGGTCCCCCGACGCTGACTTCCAGCGGGGTGAACGAGTTGGTGAACAGCTGCGGACGGACGTAGTCGATGCTGTGCACCAGCGCCGGCGCCTCTTCTCCGTCGTCGGTCAGCCCGCGCGGGAAGTAGTCCCGCCACAGGAATTCGGCCTGGAACCGGGTGATGTCCTCCAGGCTGCGGCGGAAGTAGCCCAGACCGGCCTGGGCGGGCAGGTTGACCGCGTTCGGCACGCCGGCGGCCTGCGCCGCACCGGCGGTACGCGCCTTCAGCACCAACCGGTAACCCATGTTCTCCATGAGCTTTTCGGCACGGCTCTCGATGGTCTGCGACGCCATCATCAGGTGGATCCAGTACGCGCGGCCCTGCCGGCCGATCGAGTCGAGGACGTCGACCGCCGTCGGCATGATGCGGAACCATTCGTAGAACTCGTCGATGACGACCACGAGCATCGGCAGCGGGGCCATGTCCTGGCCACGCGCCCGCATCCGGCTGCGCACCGAGTTGTATTCCTTGGCGTCGTCGACGCCGGCGCTGTCGCAGATCGCCTTGCGGCGGGCGATCTCACCCCACAGTGCGTCCAGGAAGCGCTCCATCAGCGCCTGGTCTTCTTCCAGGTCGGTGATGATCCGGGACACGTGCGGCACGCCGGCGAACGGCTTGACCGCCGACCCACCCTTGAGGTCGGCCAGCACGAACTGCAGCTCCTCCGGCGGGTGGCTGAGCATCAGCGACTCGATCACGGTACGCACCAGGGTGGATTTACCCGAACCGGTCGTACCGGACATGACACCGTGGGGGCCGTCGCCACCTTCGTCCAGCGATTTCATGTCCAGGAACAGCAGCTCGCCGTTGTCGGAGCGAACACCGAACGGCGCCCGCAACCGCGACCGGCCCATCGTGTCGTTGCGGCTGCCCCACAGCGCCTCGAAGTCGATGCGGCCGGGATCGTCGATTCCGTAGTAGGACAGGATGTCTCGGGCGCCGATGTGCGCCACCCGCTGGCCGATCTCCTCGTACGCCTCGGCGAGCCGCCAGCGCGCCAGCTTTTGCGCGAACTCCTCGGCCTCGGCGGTGCTGATGTGGTCGGTGAGCGCGAAGAACCAGGGCTTCTCGTCGATCACCATCCAGGTGTCGCGGTCGCGGGGCAGGGTCTCGATCACACCCTTCTCGTCGAAGCGCAGGGTGCGCTCCGGGACCGCACTCCACATCGCCGAGCCGGTGAGGTCGAAGAACGTCACCCCGTCGACACCTTCGCCGCTGATCACGTACTCCCATTGCGGGTCAACGGCATCGGCGATGATCACGGTGTGCGGCGTCGGGGTCTGGGCAGACGAGCTGGCGTGCCGGGGCGTGAAAGAACCACGGCCGGCGAACAATTCGGCCTGCTCGGCGGCGAACTCGCGCACCGAGCTGTACACCATCCGGGCGTTGCCCGCGGCGTCCTGGCGGCGCGGGTCACCGAAGTGCGGCAGCCATTTCACCCAGTCCCATTCGTCCACGTTGGAACTGACCACGATCATCCGCATGTGGTCGGGCCCGTGCGAGAAGGCCAGCTGGCAGATGATCGCCCGCATCAGCCCCGCCACCTGCTCGCGGTCTCCGACCAGCGAGTACCAGGGCTCGACGAGCACCGAGATCATCTTGGGCAGGTTGTAGACGACGCTTTGATAGCGACCGAATTCCTGCAGCGCCTTGCCGGTCACCGGCTCCAGCTCGATGTCGGTGGGCATGTTCTGGGGCTCACCCCAGGTCACCTCGGGGCGGGTCATGCCGACGCCGACGCGGACCACGCCGAAGTTCAGGTCCTTGCCGTCGGGCTTGCGTTCCCACATCCGCGACGACCCGACCGCGGCGGCCAGCGTGGTGGGCGCCGGGTGGAACCACCGGTAGTTGGCGTCCATGCTGTCGGCCGACTCGTGGGCGGTCTCGCGCAGCATGTCCAGCATCAGCATGAACTGGGCGCGCATCGAGTCCAGCTTGGGGCGGCTCATCTGCTGCTGGCCGCCGAACCGGCCGCCGAACATCATCATCGCGACGCCACCGATCATGAAGATCGGGAAGATCGAGCCGGCGCCGCCGAACACGTGCGAGCCGCTGGCGAAGGTCATGGCGACCATGCCGATCAGCAGACCGACCACCACGACGCCGACCACCACGATCCACCATGGCTTGCCCTCCGGCGGCGGGATGCTCAGCGGCGTCGGGAGGACGATGTTCTCCGGCTTGATTACCGGAGGCTTCTCCGGCGTCGGCCGCGCAAATCCACGTTTCACTTCGGTACCGCCAACTCTCCTGGGGACATATCCATCGGTAGCGTGTCGTGCTCCACCAGCGCATCCGCCCGCGACAACGTCGGCCCTTGCGGGAGCAGCCGCAGCGCCACCCACGGCGCCAGGCCCGGTTTCGTCTTGAGGCCCAACGCTTCTCGCACCTCGCGGGTGTCGTCGACCCCGAAGCGGGCGCCCGCGTCCGTGAGCCACCACAGCGATTCGGTGGTCTTGGCTCCCGGGTCGTTTCCGGTGACGGCCACGAAGTTCGCGTAGTCGGGCCCGAAGAAGACCTGGTCGGCTTCGCGCCCGGTGGTGTCCGCCTTGACCAGCGACACCACCCGGTTGACGTCCTTCTGCTCGACCGGAATGGTCGCGCCGGAGATGACCTGCACGCGGGCCCGGTTCTCACCGGACGTCTTCTGCCACCACCAGCAGGTCGCCGGGTTCTCCCGGATGTCCATCACGTTCAGCGGCGCGTCCGGGTACGACGACAGGTCGAGCTTGTTGACCACCGGCATCTTCGCCAGCGCGGACGGCTCCACGGTCACCGGTTTGGTGTTGCCCGGTCCGGCGTTCTGCAGGATCTGGGCCACCAACGGCGGCAGGGTCTGCACGCCGTCGGCCAACACCAACGAATACTGTTGCGGCCCACTGATTTGCGGGGTGACGATCACCGTGCCGATCGGGCCGGGCGCGTTCGGGAACGACGCCCCCGCGCCCGCGTTCTGAATCTGCGGCACGGTCAGTTCCGGCCCGACCGGCAGCGCGTCGTAGAGGGCGCGGCTCATCGGCTTGGCCATGCTGACCTGTTCGGGGGTCAGTCCCAACGGCAGCAGCACCGACCGGTTGGACCCGTCGATGCGTGAGCGGCGCCCGTCCCGGATCACCCACGCGTCCCCGCTGTAGTTCAGCACCACCGCGTCCGAGCCGGTCAGCACCCGCCGGTGGTTGCTCAGATCCGGGTTGCCGTCGATGACGGTCACCGTCACACCGGACGGGGCGCCGGCACCGGTCGAGTTCGCCACGGTGTCGCAGACCAACCACGACGACGCGGCCGGGCTGGTCGGGTGGAAGCTCGACGGCGCGCCCGGGATGCCCACCATCGGGCCGCGCGGCAGGCTGGCGATCTGGTTGGATTTGACCAGGTGCGGGTTGTCCGGCCGACCGGTGATCAGGCGCGCCGAGGCCAGGTTCAGCGCGGGGTACAACTTCTCGCCGACGCGGACGTACAGCGCTCCGGAGTCGCGGTCGGCGATGATCGGTGACTCGTTGATCTGTCCGGCCGGGCTGATGAAGGAGTAGAGCAGCGCGCCCAGGCAGATGACGAGCGCGGCGGAGATCGATGCCACCACGGCCAGGTTCTGCCGCCGTCCCGGCTCGACCTCCATGCGGACGCGCCACCGGGTCAGCGCCATCGCGGTGCGGCGCGCAAGGAACTGGTAGCCGGTCACCTGGGTCCGGGTCGACAACCCCAGGCCGTACCCCGACCCGCGTTGCCCGCGACTCTCTTCCGCCACTTATTCACCATCCGGTCTGCTGAAGCGCCTGGATATCGTCCTTTGACCGATCCAGCGCGAATTACATGACAACGTTAAGGCACCTGCGCGGACCTCGCCACGCGGCGCCGGAGCGCATTCATTTCTACATCTGTTTATGCACCCGAATCCGGCCCCGTCCACCGCTGCGGGCCGCCAGGAGAGGCGGTCCCGACGCGCGCCACTGAACTGGCAGTTTCGTTCCCCCATGGATGAGCCGAGCGGAGCCTGGTGATCTCCTCAAGGCATCGTAATCGCCGCGGGCCCGCTCGTCCTGTCGAGCGCGCGAAGCCATTGCCGGCAGTGGCCTCAAATGAATGGCGGGCGACCGCCCAGCAAAGAATGCGCCAACTCGCCCCGGGTCCGAGTCGCCGCCCGCCGAATCCGGGCAGCAAGATGACGTCATGACTGAACTCGCTCCGTCGCTGATCGAACTCGCCCGCAGATATGGCGTCGCGACCGAGTACGAGGATTGGTCGGGCCGACGGGTGCGGGTGGCCGAGGCGACGTTGAAGGCGGTGCTGGGTGCCCTCGGTGTGGCGGCCGACGACGAGCAAGAGCGCAACGTCGCGCTGACCGCGAAGCTGCGGTCGCACTGGGCGCGCCAACTGCCGCCGACCATCGTGGGGCGTACCGGCGAGCAGATCCGGTTCTGGGCGCATGTCACCCATGGGGATCCCGCCGAGGTGTGGTTGCAGCTCGAAGACGGCACCGTGCGCGGCGGTGTGGCACAGGTCGACAACTTCACCCCGCCGTTCGACCTGGACGGTCGCTGGGTGGGTGAGGCCAGCTTCCTGCTGCCCGCCGACCTGCCGCTGGGCTATCACCGGGTGCATCTGCGTTCCGGTGACGCCGAGACCAGCACCGCGCTGATCGTGACGCCGGATTGGCTGGGGTTGCCCGAGCGGCTCGGCGCCCGGCGCGCGTGGGGCCTGGCCGCGCAGCTGTACAGCGTGCGGTCGCGGCAGTCGTGGGGCGTCGGCGACCTGACCGATCTGACCGACCTCGCGGTGTGGTCGGCCTCCCGGCACGGCGCCGACTACCTGCTGGTCAATCCGCTGCACGCCGCGGCCCCGACCAAGCCGATGGAGCCGTCGCCGTATTTGCCGACATCGCGACGCTTCGTCAATCCGATTTATCTTCATGTCGAGGCGATTCCCGAGTTCGCCGGCCTGACCAAGCGCAGCCGGGTCCGGCGGCTGCGCTCCGAGGTCCAGCAGCGCGCCGGCGACGTCGACGCCATCGACCGCGACGCGTCGTGGGCGGCCAAGCGGGCGGCGCTGCGGCTACTGCACCAAGAACCGCGGTCGGCGGGTCGCGAGTTGTCCTATGCGGCATACCGCGACCGGGAGGGCCGCGCGCTGGACGACTTCGCCACCTGGTGCGCGCTGGCCGAGAAGCACGGCGACGACTGGCATTCCTGGCCCGAGGCGTTGCAGCACCCGGACGCGTCAGGGGTGGCGGCCTTCGTCCAAAAGCATTCCGACACAATCGATTTCCATCGGTGGTTGCAGTGGCAGCTCGACGAGCAGCTGGCCGCGGCGCAGTCACAGGCGATCCGGGCCGGCATGTCGTTGGGCATCATGCACGACCTGGCCGTCGGGGTGCACCCCAATGGTGCCGACGCCTGGGCGCTGCAGGATGTGTTGGCGCTGGGCGTGACCGCGGGCGCGCCGCCGGACGAGTTCAACCAGCTCGGCCAGGACTGGTCGCAGCCGCCGTGGCGACCGGATCGGTTGGATGAGCACGAGTATCGGCCCTTTCGCGCGCTGATCCGTGCGGTGCTGCGGCACGCCGGCGGGGTGCGCATAGACCACATCATCGGGTTGTTCCGGCTCTGGTGGATCCCGCAGGGCGCCTCGCCCACCGAAGGCACCTACGTGCGGTACGACCACGAAGCGATGATCGGCATCGTCGCCCTGGAGGCGCACCGCGCGGGCGCGGTCGTCGTCGGTGAGGATCTCGGCACGGTCGAGCCGTGGGTGCGCGACTACCTCTTGTTGCGGGGCTTGCTGGGCACCTCGATCCTCTGGTTCGAGTTGGACCGCGACGGGACCGGTGGCCCGCTGCCGGCGGAGCGCTGGCGCGAGTACTGCCTGTCCTCGGTCACCACGCACGATCTGCCGCCGACCGCCGGCTATCTGGCGGGCGACCATGTGCGGCTGCGTGATTCATTAGGGCTGCTGACCCGCCCCGTCGACGAGGAGCTGGAGGCCGACCGAACGGAGCTGGCGGCGTGGCTGGCCGAGCTGCGCCGGGTCGGGTTGCTTGAGGACGGCGACGACGACCCGGAGCGCGTCGTCGTGGCGCTGTACCGCTATCTGGGCAGGACGCCGTCGCGGCTGCTGGGCGTGGCGCTGACGGACGCCGTCGGTGACCGCCGGACCCAGAATCAGCCCGGCACCACCGACGAATACCCCAACTGGCGGGTGCCGCTGACGGGGCCCGACGGGCGCGCGGTGATGCTCGAGGACGTGTTCACCGACCGCCGGGCCGCCACGCTCGCCGAAGCCGTGCGCGCCGCGATAGCGCCCGCCGTGGCCGAAAGCGCGACCCGCTAGTCGACCGGCGGGATGCCTTCGTTAGCTTCGAAAACCATGAAGGTCTCGGTGGTGGCCCCGGTCGCCGACGGTGTCACTGCGGACCCCGACTGGATGGTGGCCTTCGCGCGCCATCTGGAGGCCTGCGGGTTCGAATCGATCGTCGTTGTCGAGCACACCGTCCTGCTCACCCGCTACGACAGCGTCTATCCCTACGACAGTTCGGGACGCGTCGGCCTGGCGGCAGACTGCCCCATCCCGGATCCCCTTGACCTGCTTGCCTTTCTGGCCGGCCACACCAGCAGCCTGGGGCTGGCCACCGGCGTGTTGGTGCTGCCCAATCACCACCCGGTGGTGCTGGCCAAGCGGGCCGCCACCGTCGACGCCCTGTCGGGCGGCCGGCTGCACCTGTGCGCCGGGGTGGGCTGGCTCTCCGAAGAGCTGGCCGCCTGCGGCGTGGAGTTCGACAGCCGGGGCCGGCGGGCCGACGAGCAGCTGGCCGTCCTGCGCGCGTTGTGGGCGCAGCGGCCCGAGGGGGTATCTTTCGCGGGCGAGTTCTTCAACTTCGAGAACGTCATGAGCTACCCGAAACCCGTTGCGGGCGAACGTCTCCCAATTCACATCGGTGGGCACAGCCGAGCGGCCGCGCGCCGCGCCGGACGCCTCGGCGACGGCTTCCAGCCGCTCGGGGTGACCGGTCCGCAACTCGCGTCGTTGCTTGCGCTGATGCGCGACGAGGCGTCGTCGGCGGGCCGCGACCCGGCGGCACTCGAAGTGTCGCTGGGCCATTCGGTCACCAAGGTCGATGCCGAGCGCGCGGCCGCCCTCGCCGACCAGGGGGCCGACCGGCTGGTGCTGGCCATGCCGCCGACCACCGACATTGAGCAGGCCAAGGATCTGTTGTCGGCCTGCGCGCAACGGTTGTCATTGAGCTCATGACGCTTTCCGCCGATCACCGGGCTGCCCTGAGCGATCTGGTGCACCGGTACGCGGCGCACGTCGACGACCGCGAATTCGCCGCCGTGGCAGAGCTTTTCACTGTCGACGCCGAGCTGCTGGTGCCGGCACCGCCCGCCGATCTGCGGCCGAGGCAAACGCATCGCGGCCGGGACGCCATCGGCACGGCGGTCGCGGCCGTCGCCACGGTCGTGCGCACCGAGCACGCGATCGTCGGTGAGGTGTACGATGCGGCCGGGACACCCGGCACCGCCCGCGGGCGCATCGCGTGCGTCGCGCACCACTGGAACCAGCGCGACGACGAGCTGCTGGACGTGGCATGGCACCTGCGCTACGACGACGAATACGCGTTGACGCAGGCGGGTTGGCGGATCGCCCGCCGGGCGTTGACGGTCAACGCCATCGAGACCCGACCGGTGCGCCGGCTGCTGCCGCGCGACCCCGCTTAGCGTGTTGGCAGCACATTATGCGCACACTCACAGCAAAACTCATCGGTTCGTATCTGCGGCTCAAAATCGGCATTTTCGTGGGTAGGTGCGGCTAACGCCGTCGAGGCCCGGCCGGATTTTGCGCGCTCGACGCGCGCATCGGAGTTCCGCCGCCCTGATCCGGGCCGCGACCAGAGCCTTCGTTCCCGATTGACTCCAATTAATCCAGGTGCGTTCGTGTAATTTCGGCCGCGTGACCAACACCGTTGATTCCGCGGGGACCGGTGGAGGGCGGGCAGCGCAGGGCGGCTCGGTATCGACCCTGGCAGTGGGCACGCCGCTGACGTCCATCCCGGACTACCGCAACGAGATACACACCGCCGAAGACGTCATCGATGTGGAGCATTACGGTGGCGGCTTCGATCTCACCAGGCGGGCCACCGCCCCCAAACTGCGCGTCGGCCGCGACCGATGGTTCAACCTGCTCTGGTTGATCCCCATCGGCTTTGCCGTGCTGATCGCCGGGATCGCGGTCGGCAAAGGCTTGCACAACATGCCGGCGGTGCAGTCGTTCATCCACCGCTACCCCGGCTCGGACAGCGCCGGCATCCCCCCGGGACTGCCCGCCTGGATCGGCTGGACGCACTTCTTCAACCTCTTCATGATGATGTTCATCATCAGGACGGGGATCCAGATCCTCTGCGACCATCCCCGGCTCTACTTCAGCCGCAACGCCACCCCGGGCAAGGACGAGTGGCTGCGGGTCGGTCCGTCCGTTCCGGACGACGAGCTGTGGACCGCCAACGCCGACACCGTCGCGTTGCCACCGCAATTGGGGCTGCCCGGGTTCCGGCACTCCATCGGCCTGGCCCGCTGGTGGCATCTGGGCGTCGACGTCCTGTGGCTGGTCAACGGGGCCGTCTTCTACGTGCTGCTGTTCGCCACCGGACAATGGCGCCACATCGTGCCGACCAGCTGGGACGTCTTCCCCAACGCGGCGTCGGTGGCCATTCAGTACCTGTCGCTGGACTGGCCCACCGATAACGGCTGGGTCGCCTACAACGGCCTGCAGCTGCTGTCGTACTTCACCACCGTGTTCATCGCCGCCCCGGCCGCGCTGATCACCGGTCTGGGAATGTCGCCCGCGCTGTCCCAGCGGGTCCACTGGCTCAGCAAGCGGCTGAGCATTCAGCACGCGCGGTCCCTGCATTTCGTGGTGCTGGTCTATTTCCTGTTCTTCATCCTGGTGCACGTCACCATGGTTCTGACCACCGAGGCACTGCGAAACCTCAACCACATGTTCGCTTCGCGCGACGACAACAGCTGGGTCGGCTTCGGCATCTTCGCCGCGGCCATGGTGCTGACCGCGATCGCGTGGGTTTGGGCCACTCCCTTCACCATTCGCCACCCGCGCGTGGTGCAGCGGGTCGGCTACGCGCTGGTGGGTCCCTTCCAACGGATGCTCGAGCAGTTGGACCCCAAGCCCGGCGCCTTCACCGAGAAGGACATCTCGCCGCACCACTGGCGTAACGGGCGCCTGCCCGAGACCGTCGAGTACAAGGAACTGGAGCGAGACGACTTCAAGGACTGGCGTCTCAAGGTCTACGGACTGGTCGAGCACCCGATGGAGTTCTCCCTCGAGGACTTGATGGCGCTGCCCTATCACGAGCAGATCAGCCAGCACTTCTGCATTCAGGCGTGGTCGGGCGTCGCCAAATGGGGTGGCGTGCAGATGAAGACGATCATGGACATCGTCAAACCGCTCCCGGAAGCGAAGTGGGCGGTCTTTTATTCGATGGGTCTGGGCGCCACGGGCGGCATCTATTACAACGCCCATCACATCGGCCAGATGGACCACCACATGACGATGCTGGCCTACAACATGAACGACCAGCAGCTGCCCTACATGCACGGTAGGCCGCTGCGGCTGCGCAACGAATTGCAGCACGGCTTCAAGCTGGTGAAGTGGATCAAGGGCATCGAGTTCGTCGCCGACTACCACGACATCGGTAGCGGTTATGGCGGCTACAGCGAAGACCACAAGTACTTCGGCCGCCACCAGACGCTCTAGGCGTATCGCGCGTCACCTCCGCCAAGTCGTTTGTCCCGACAGCCCGTTGGGTAGCTCCAAGAGATCGGGCCGAAACTCCAAGTGACAGCAGAGGAGACGCCATGAGGCACCACCCTGTCGACCATGGTCGGACCGCTGACCCGCACACGGGTGGGTCGCGGCAAACGCCCGGGCTGCTGGTGGTCGCGGCGGCCGCGTTGGCGTTCGTCGCATGTGTGGCCAACTTCGCTCTGGGGCAGGCCGGCGCCGGGGTTGCCGCCGCGATCGTCGCGATGCTCGCCTTCGGCGCCGGTTTGTCGTGGCTTGCCATGGACCGCAGGCGAATTCGCGACGCCGAGCGCCATTGGATGATCAGCCACCCCGCGCGCTAGCGGCGGACCCCGCGGGGCCGGTTATTGCAGGGTAGCCAGGTTGTTGACGGATTTCTGCACGTCGGACCGCAGCACCCGGGCGACCAGTCCCCCGACCGGCCCGCTGAGCAGACCGCCACCGAGGTCGGCGGTGAGGTGGAACGTCGATCCGGGATGATTGTCGGTGACGGTCATCGCCACCGTGAGGCGGATACCGCCGCGGCCGCGGCCCTGCAGCTCAATCGCTTTCGGCTCGTCGTAGCGGGTGACCTCCCAGTGGATCACGTTGCGGAAACCCTTGACCTTGACACACGACGAGACGCAGGTGCCCTTCTCGATGGTGTCGGGCACCGGCCCGCGCCACCCGGCGAAAATCGTCATCCACTCGTCGAATCGGTCCAGGTCGGACGCCAGCTTCCACGCCGCTTCCGGTTCCACCTGCGACGACACCGACACATCTACGCGAGCCAACGTCTTCCTCCCCTGGCGATCGGCAGCGCCGTCGCCCACCGGCGACCGACGCACAACCCTGACTGGGTACCCCGACGGCCTCGGGCGTATTCGTGGGCTCGGCCGGTCAGGGCCAGGCCTGCTCCAGCTGCTGGGCCACGTCGATGATTTGCGCCGCCTGCGACTGGGGCGCGTCGATCTCGGCGGCGACGTACTGGGCGATGAAACGCCGAATCTCACCGTCCACGCCCGCCAGGATGCGCAGCACCTCGCCGCGGATCGAGTTCGACGAGACATTGACGGTGATGTCGGACGGCCGCGGTTTGGCCACGTCGACGATCAGCAGCAGCGGTTCTGCCGCGCGCGCCGTGGCCCGCAACTGAATGTCTCCGGAAACCACGAAACGCGGCTTGTCGAGCCATAAATCGATCAGCAGATCGATGGACAGCGGGATGTGGATGACGAAGGTGATGGTGTCGCCCAGCCGGCGCGTGACCCGGGGCTCCTGAATCTTGACGTTGGCGCTGACCTTGGCGATCCCGCCCGGCCCCTGCGCGATCGGCTCCATGGCGAACTCGCTGCCGGCGATGTCGGCGAACGCCGCGGCGACACGCTCGGGAGTGACGGCGACCTCGAAGAACCTGCGGCCGAACTCCTCGTAGGTGACATAATCGTGATTCGTCATAGGCTTATACCGTCTCATGTCACCTGCCAGAACGGTCGCTGATCTGCTCGCGTCGCAGGAATTCCGCGTCAGGTGCCCCCGCGTTGGACCGGCGGGTGCGAGCGATGCGCGGCCGGCGATCCGCGTCGGTTCCGCGGATCTGTGAAGCGCGCCACAGGCGGGGCGCTTCGATTCGAAGTGTCGGGCGGTGGCCTGCGAGGCTTGATGGTGGAGGTGTTTTCAGTCTTATGCCCCAAGAAGTGATCGAGCAGCCATCGGGCCTGGCCCGGGCGGCGGGGATGCTCATCTGGCTCGGCGGCGGGCACCGGCGCGAGCTGGGCGAGCGTCACGAACGGTCCGCTCATGCGGTCGCCGGCGCCGTCACGCTGTCCGGTGCGATGCTGGCCTGGCTGGTCGCGACGCTCGCGGTCACCGGCTCGACCCCCTGGCCGCTGCCGGCGGTGGTGCCCGCCACCTTGGTCTTCGGTGTGCTGGTCGGCGCCATCGGCCGCGCCACCATTCCGGGGCCCGGCCGGAGTCGCGCTGGTGTCATTGGACGCGTCGCGGTGGCGGCGGCGGTCGGCGTCGTGGTCGGTGAACTCGCGGCGCTCGTTCTGCTGTCCAGCTCGATCGCCCACCGGCTCGACGAACGGGCGTTGCGCCACGCCGAATCGGCCCCGGCCGTGGCGCGGGCAGCGGCGGCCCTGCAGCAGACCAGGGACGCCCGCACGGCACTCGACAACACCGTCGCGGCGGCCCGCGACCGTCAGGACAAGGCCTTGGTCGTCGCCCGCTGCGAATACCACCCCACCCCCGGCTGCCCGCAGACCCGGATCACCGGCGATCCCGGTGCCGGGCCCGAAACACGCACGGCCAACGAGCTTCTCGGCGATGCCCAGCACGAATTGGACACCGCCCTCGCCGCGCGCGACGGCCGCGCGCCGGGGCTGGACGCCACGATCTCGCGACAGGAGCTGGCGCTGCGTGACGCGCGGGACGGTGTCGCGGCGGACGCCGACCGCGGCCTGGGCGCGCGCTGGGTGGCGATGAACGACCTCACCGCGGCCGACGCCGGGGCGATGAGCCTGCGGCTGTTGACGATCGGGGCCTGCGTGTTGCTCTACCTGGCGCCGCTGATCCTGGGGTGCTGGCGTGGTGAGACCACGCACGATCGCCGCACCACCTCGCGGGCCGAGCGCGAACGCGCCGAACTCGACGCGGACACCGCCATCGCGATCAAACGGGCCGAGGTGCGGCGGGAGGCCGAAATCCTGTGGGCCGAGCACCAATTGACACAGGCCCGGCTTGCCGTCGAGGCGCAGACCCAGATCGACCGTGAGCAGCAACGCCGGCGGGTTTCCGAAGCCCTGGATGCTCCGGTGCACGCGCCGTCGCAGCGCGAGTTCGAGCCGGGCGACGACGACGTGTACCTGCCGATCGCCGCCGAAGCCGAGGCGGCCAGCAGGGCCATCACCCGACTGCCCACGCCGGAGCCCGCCGCCGGCTTGGCCGGTCCCGAGACCGACCTTCCGGAGCACCTGCCCGCGCCGGAGCCGTGGGGCGGCGCGGTCGAGCAACACCAAGAACGCCATGCGCCGTTGATCCCGTCGATTCCGGACGCCACCAAGGCCGCCGCCCGCTGGATCCGCCCGCTGGTGCCGCCGTTCGTGGCCAAGGTGATCGACACCACCACCCAGCCGCTACGCACCGCGCGCCAGGTGTTCGAAGGCGTCCTCGAGGAAACCGAAGAGATCACGTTCACCCTCAAGCGCACCCGCAAGGTGGCGATCAGCTCTGAGGCCTCCGACACCCGGCTGTCCGATCACCCCGCCGACACCGAAACACCCTCGGGCCGGGCGGAATTCGTCACCTCATCGCGACACCACCCCGCCGAGCGGGCGCAGCGCCGGGTGTCCGGGCGCGGGTCGGGCGCGTCCCTGCCGGGACGGTCCGCCCCTGACGCCGAGCGCCTGTCGGTCCCGCCCGCGGATCGCGACCGGCGGCGGGCGCTGACGAAGCGAGACGGTCCGCCGGAATTGGGCCCGCCCGACGGTCCGCGTGAGCTGCCGCCGCCCAAATAGCCCGCCGCTGTCGCGCTAGGACTTCGTCGCCTCGACGAAGTAGCCGCGCGGTACGCCGGGCACCTTCAGCGGGACGGCCGGATGATCCCAGCGATTCCACCTCGCGCCGGGCTCGGCGACGTCGGTGACCTCCGCCATCCAGCCGTGCCGCTCGATCAGGGTGGCCGGCGCGTCGGTGCCGAACGTCCACGGCGCGCCGCTGCGCCGCATGTACCCGAGGGTGGGTTGCATGAAGTCCGCCTCCAGCAGCGCCGCGCCGACCAGGTCGTAGCAGACACGCGAACCCGGCGCGGACAACGCATCTATTCGGGCGAACAAGACGTCGACGTCGGCGGCGTCGAGGTACTGCAGCAGGCCTTCGACCAGCCACGCGGCCGGGGTGTCCGAGGAAAACCCTTCACAGATCAGGGCTTTCGGCCAGTCGTCAGCCAGGTCGACGCCCACCGGGACGCGACGGCAGCGGGGACGCTCACCGGCGAGCCGTTGATCCTTGATTCTGATCACCTGCGGCTGGTCGACTTCGTAGACGGTGGTGGCGGGGCGCCACGGCAGCCGGTAAGCACGCGCATCCATGCCCGCCCCGAGGATCACCACCTGCGCAATGCCGTCCGACTCCGCCTTCTGCAATGCCTCGTCCCAGAACCGCGTGCGGATGGCGATCTGCGGCGAGGACGCGCCCGTCTCTGCGGCGGCCCGGGCGAGCAACGCGCGACCTTCCGCGCCGGCCAGGCGGTCGGCGAACGGGTCGGTGAAGAGCCGGTCCGGGCGCTTGCACTCCTCGGCGCGCATCGCAGCGACCAGAAATCCGGTGTCCGCTACGGCTTGTCTGGTTTCCTCCATGTGGTCATCATCTGCGCCCCGAACCGGGCGGTCTTGGATTTTTGCGCCGCTCGAACGGAACGTGGCTCGGCAACAGGATTCGCCGCCGCCGGTAGGACGTCGGCGTCATTCCACTGAACGCGCGAAACTCCCGCACCAGATGGGATTGGTCGAAGTAGCCCAGGTCGGCCGCGATGCGGGCGCCGCCGCCGGCGTCCTCGCCCAGTCGCCTCAGCGCCGCCTGGAATCGGCGAGCACGGGCGAATTCCTTTGGCGCCAAACCCACCTCGGCGCGAAACAGCGCGACGAGCCGCTTGCTCGACAATCCCGTCAGGCGGCGGAGTTCGGCCAACCGCACCGAGGGATCGGCCTCGATGGCCGCCAACGCGGCGCCCAGGCTCGGCTGTCTCGACGAGCCCATCCGCGAGAGCATGAATCGCTCGAGCAGGGCGAACCTGGCCGGGATCGACGGCGCCTCGATCAGGCGCTCGTGCAATTCGCGTCCCGCACCACCCCAGATCTCGTCGACGCCGACGGGCGCGCCGGCCAAGTCACCCAGCGACATGCCCAGAAACGGAAAAGCGCCACCGGGCCGGAAATGGATGGCCATGACGGGCTCGTCGGCCGCGATGTCCGACACATAGGACACGTTCTGCGGTCCGGTGAGGAACGCGGGCGGAACACGCTCTTCGGTCGTGCCGTCCGCGGCATAGAAGTCCAGCCGCTGCCGGGGGCCGACGTCGAAGACGACCGTCACGGCGCCGCGTGGCAGCGCCCGGCTCCGGTAGCTGCTGCCGCGGTGCAGCCAATGCCCGAAGAATTCGATGTGGTCGGCCAGTGGACCGCGCGGACGGTGCAGCCTGGGCCCGGGACCCGTCGGCCGCCCACGCTCGATTGCGGACACGACGAGAATTCTCGCACTCGACGCCGGCTCAGCGGAGCAGGGTGATCACGTAGCCCGGATCGGGGCCGGACCGCTCGCGGCACGGCTCATCCGTGGGCGCCGCAACCCCCTCGTCCGCGTCGGCCACTGCAGCCGCAGCCCGAGGGCGCCACCCTCCGAACGCGCTTTCGGGCCGATGTTTTTGTGGTTGGAGGCGGCCGGGTTACCCCTCGAAAGCTCGGCCGCCCCAACGTCTTGGTGCGCGCTCAGCAGGTAAGCGCGCGGGATTTGAACAGCGCGCCCCATTCGCGGCGGGCCGCGGACTGGGCGTCGACGAAGCTCGGGGTCTTCTCGCCGTCACCCGCCAGGTGGACCAATGCCCACGCCATCGCGAATACCGGTACCTTGTGCCGGATTGCCGCGCTGTGCAACTCGTCCAGTGCGGCGTCGGACGGACACCGGCGAAGACCGATGAGGATGCCCCGCGCGGTGTCGAGAATGCGGCCGGAGTTCGGGCCGCACGAAGTTTGGGCGGGAACCCAGTTCGTCGTCATGCTGTTGATACCTCCTGCTGCGCCCTGGTGAAACCGCTACTCGCATAGCGGCAGGAATCCGTGCGCGTCGTCGCGGCCGCAAATCCCCAAAAGGCGCCCTGTGCAATGATTTGCGGATCCGTCGCGTTGTGCCAGTCCACCACTGACATTGATACCCGGCTGTGACCGTTTCGGGATCGGTTGCTCATCGCGAAATTCGCGACCCGTGGTATCGAAACCGGCTGTGAAACAGCACAATTAGCGACCGACCGGGCCACCTACAGAATCGCCTTGGACTCCTTCGCCTTGGCGATGTCGTCCCAGCCGATGCCGAGCTCCAGCAGAATCTCCTCGGTGTGCTGGCCGTGTTCGGGGGCGCGCGCCGGAGACGGTGGCGTCTCGTTGAATTGCACTGGGGCCGCGACGATTCGGTACTTCTCCCCGCGGTCGTCGACGTTCGTCACCACATAGCCGTTGGGTTCGACCTGCGGGTCGTTGAGGGTTTCCCGCGGAGTCGCCAGCGCACCCCACACGCCGGGTTCGTCCGCGAGCACCGCCTGCCAGTGCGCGAGGTCATGGCCGGCAAACGTATTCGCCAGCAGCTCGGTCGCGGCGGCCGCATTGGCGATCAGGTTGGCCGACGGCACGAATCGGTCATCGTCGGCCAGTTCCGCCAGCCCGATGCGCCGGCAGAAGCCCGCCCAGAATTTGTCCGGCTGCAAGAACACCAGCTGGATCCACCTGCCGTCTTTCGTCTTGTACCGGTTGACCAACGGGTTGATGGCCAGGCCGGGCGGCGCACCGGGGATCCCGTCGATGTCGAAGAAGTCGGCCGCGCAGATGGATGGCGCTATCGACCACATCGCCTGCGCCAGCAGCGAAGAGTCGACGATCGTCGGTTCGCCCGTACGTTCCCGGTGGAACAGCGCGGCGCAGACGCCGCCGGCCAGCGTCGCCCCGCCCTGCAGGTCACCGAAACCGGGCCCCTGGACCGCCGGCGTCTCGCTGCCGAAGGGTGTCAGCGTGTAGGCGACCCCGCCGCGCGCCAGATAGGTTGCGGCGTCGAAGCCGCCGCGGTCGCGATCGGGGCCGCGGACGCCCAGGCCGGTGCCGCGCGCGATGATGATGTTCGGGTTGAACGAGCGGACGTCCTCGACGGTCAGCCGGGCCCGTTCGAGCGCGCCGGGCAACCAATTGGTCAAGAACACATCGGCACTGGCCAATAGCCGGCCGAACAACTCGCGACCCGTTTCCGATTTGACGTCGATGGCGATGCTGCGCTTGCCGCGGTTGCCCAGTTCGAGAATGAAGTCGGCATCCGGACGGGCCGCTTGCCGGGTGAACCCGCCGACCACCAGCGCCCGTCCGGGGTCACCGGAGGCGACGCCTTCGACCTTGATGACGTCGGCACCCCAGTCCGCCAGCGCGGCCCCGGCCGAGGGCACATAGGTCCAGGACGCCAGCTCGACGACCCGCACCCCGCGCAGGACCCCGCCGTGCACGTCAGACATCGCCAACCCCCTCGTCGCGGCCATTCCTTGCTATTTTAGATATTCTAGCTAGTCTTGGTCGTAGTGATAGCCCATCTGCAGGTCAGCGCGGTTTTTCGGGGAAGAGATGCGATGCAGCCGACCGAAGGTCTCGTTGCGACGCCCGCCGCGGTGACCGCGCGCCGTCCCGCGGCGCGGGCGGGTGAGCGGTCGCAAGGTTCCCGCTTCAGCTTCAGTGATGTCGACGAACGGCGTTGGGCGCCAACGCGGGTCGTGGTGTAGACACGGACGAAGGACGGGCGATGGGCAGGGTGACGGGCAAGGTGGCCGTGATCAGCGGGGCCGCGCGCGGGCAGGGCCGTTCACACGCGCGGATGCTGGCCGCCGAAGGTGCGGACGTCATCGCCGTGGACATCTGCGCCGACATCGACACCAACGAGTATCCCCTGGCGCGCCCCGAGGACCTGGATGAGACGGCGCGGCTGGTGGAAAAGGAGGGGCAGCGCGCGTACACCGCGGTCGCCGACGTCCGCGACCGTGTCGCGCTGTCGGCGGCCATCGACGCGGGCGTCGCCGAACTCGGGCACCTCGACGTCGTGGTGGCCAACGCCGGCATCTGCCCCCTGACCGCGGGGCTGCCCCCGAAGGCGTTCGCCGACGCGGTGGACGTGGACCTGGTCGGCGTGCTCAACCTGGTGCACGCCAGCCTCAAACACCTGCAGGCGGGCGCGTCGATCGTCGTCATCGGTTCCAACGCGGCCTTCATGTCGTCCCTGAACACCACCGGCATCGACGGCGGTCCAGGCGGAGCGGGCTACGCCTTCGCGAAACTGGCTGCCGCGCACTATGTCAACGACTTCGCCCTGGCGCTGGCGCCGTTTTCCATCCGGATGAACGCGGTGCACCCGACCAACGTCAACACCGACATGTTGCACAGCCCGCCGATGTACCGCGCCTTCCGCCCCGACCTGAAGGAGCCGACCCGCGAGGACGCCGAACCGATCTTCCCGTTCGTGCAGGCGATGCCCATCCCCTACGTCGAACCCGAGGACATCAGCGAGGCGGTGCTGTTCCTCGCGTCCGACGCCGCCCGCTATGTCACCGGACAGCAACTGCGCGTGGACGGCGGCGGCTTCCTCAAGGTCAAGCCATGGTCGGGCGCGTGACGGCGGTGGCACCGATCATCGTGCACCGCAACGGGGTTCGGCGATGACCGACAACTCCGAGATCCAGCGACGCCTCTACGAACTCATGGTGCTGATGAAGGCGGCCGACGACCGGCTGTCCAAGGGGATCGGCACCGGCGAATTCATGTGCGTGTACTGGCCCTCCCGTGGGCAGGAGGCGATCGCCGCCGCGATGGGTGTCGCGCTGCGGCCCGACGATCAGCTGGTGACCACCTACCGTGGGTTGCACGATCTCATCGGCAAGGGAGTGCCGCTCGAGGAGATCTACGGCGAGATGATGGGCCGCACCGTCGGCGCCAGCCGGGGTAAGGGCGGCACCATGCACATCGCCAAACCCGAGGTGGGCGTGATGCTTTCGACCGGCATCGTCGGCGCCGGGCCGCCGGTGGCCGTGGGACTGGCGATGGCCGCCAAACGGAAGGGACTAGACCGTGTCACGGTGGTCAGCTTCGGCGACGGCGCCACCAACACCGGCTCCTTCCACGAAGCCGCCAACATGGCCGCGCTGTGGGACCTGCCCGTGGTCTTTGTGTGCCAGAACAACCAGTACGCCGAGATGACCCCGACCGGCGACACCATGAAGCTCGAGCGGGTGGCCGATCGGGCCGCCGGATACGGGATGCCGGGGGCGCGCGTCGACGGCAACGACCCGCTGGCGGTGCAGGCCGCGCTCGAGGACGCGCTGCAGCGGGCGCGCAGCGGCGGCGGGCCGACCCTCATCGAATGTGTGACGTTCCGCTTCCGCGGCCACTATTTCGGCGACCGCATGCCCTACATCCCCGCCGAGCAACTCGAAGCGGCCATGGCCGCCGATCCGGTGCCCCGGTTCCGCTGCCACCTCGCCGAGACGGGCGCCTGCCGCGACGACGAGCTGGACCGCATCGACAGCGAGGCGGTGGCGGCGGTGGAAGCCGCGCTGCGCACCGTCCTGGCCGCGGACGCGGCATCGATCGACGAGCTCGACCGCGACGTCTATGCGGCGGCCATCGGGTTTCCGGTGTAGGACATGGCCGATCAGGAGATGACGATGCGCGAGGCCCTCAACCTCGCGCTGGATCAGGCACTCGAGGCCGACGAGCGGGTGTTCCTGCTCGGCGAGGACATCGCCGATCCCGGTGCGTCCGGTCCCACCGCGGGGTTGTCGACCAAATACGGTCACGAACGCGTGCTGGACACACCGATCTCGGAGGCCGCCATCCTGGGCGCGGCCATCGGCGCGGCCATCGACGGGCTGCTGCCGGTCGCGGAGATCATGATCATGGACTTCATCGGTATCGCCGCCGACCAACTGATCAACAACGCCGCCAAACTGCGGTTCATGACCGCCGGGCGCACGTCGGCACCCATCACCCTGCGCACCCAGGTATACGCCGGACTGGCCACCGGTGCGACGCATTCGCAGAGCCTGGAGGCCTGGTTCATGCACGTCCCCGGGATGAAGGTGATCGTGCCGTCCACCCCGCGCGACGGCAAAGGCCTGTTGACGACGGCGATCTTCGACCCCGACCCCTGCCTGTTCGTCGAAACAATCCGGCTGCAGAGCAAGAAGGGGTTCGTGCCCGTCGATCCCGGCTTCTCGATCCCGCTGGGCCAGGCCGATATCAAGCGGCCCGGCACCGACGTGAGCCTGATCGGCTACGGACGCTGCGTGCACGACGCGCTTGCCGCGGCAGCCACCCTGGCCGAGCGGGGTGTCGATGCCGAAGTCGTCGATCTGCGCACCCTGGTGCCGCTTGACGTCGGGACCATCGTCGAATCCGTCCGGCGCACCCGCCGGGCCGTCATCGTGCACGACGCCGTCCAATTCGCCGGTCCCGGAGCCGAAATCGCCGCGATCCTGTCGACCGAGTTGTTCGGCGAACTCGCCGCACCCATCGAGCGGGTCGCCGCGCGATTCGTGCCCAACCCGGCCGCCGCCGCGCTCGAGGCACAGGTGTATCCGTCGCCGGCGCGCATCGTCGCAGCGGCGCAGCGCACCTGTCAGAAGGCGAAGGTGCATGGCTGACTTCATCATTCGCATCCCCCGGGTATCGGTGGCGGTGTCCGAGGCCGAACTCACCGGCCTGCTGGTCGACGCCGGCGAACACGTCGAGGAGGGCACGCCGATCTATGTGGTCGCCACCGAGAAGGTGGAACAGGAAATCGAAGCGGGGGCATCCGGCACCGTGCGCTGGACGGGTCAGGTCGGGACCACCTACGACATCGGCGCCGAAATCGGCGTCATCACGTCCTAACGAGGAAAGGTAGAGCCCGATGGATCTCAACGAGACCCGCGAGAGAATCATCTACGAAAAGGACGGCCCGATCGCCCGCGTCACGTTGAACTGGCCGGAGAAGGCCAACGCGCAGGACCAGAAGCTGGCCGAAGAGGTCGACGCCGCGCTGGCCGACGCCGACCGCGACTACGACATCAAGGTGCTGGTGCTCAAGGCCAACGGCAAGGGCTTCTGCTCCGGGCACGCCATCGGCAACAACGCCGTCGACTACCCGTCGTTCGTCGAGAACGCCATGGTGACCGGCCACCCGTGGAAGGCGCAGTCGGACCTGTTCGTCAAGCCGACGTTGAACCTGTGGGAGTTCTCCAAGCCCACCATCGCGCAGGTGCACGGCTACTGCGTGGGCGGCGGCACGCACCTGGGCCTGACCACCGACATCGTCATCGCCTCCGAGGACGCCTACTTCTCCTACCCGCCGCTGCAGGGCTTCGGCATGCCGTCGGGTGAATGTTCCATCGAGCCTTGGGTGTTCATGAACTGGCGCCGCGCCGCCTACTACCTGTTCACCGCGGAGGTGATCGACGCCCGGAAGGCGCTGGAGGTCGGCCTGGTCAACGAGGTGGTCAAGCGGGAGGACCTCGACGACCGCGTCGACGCGATCGCGCGCCACATCGCCCAGGCGCCGTTGACGACCCTGATGCTCACCAAGGCCAACCTCAAACGCGCCTGGGAACTGATGGGCATGCGGGTGCACTGGCAGAGCTCCAACGACCTCGTCGCGCTGGCCTCCATCAGCAAGGACGTGCAACAGCTGATCCAGACCGTGTTCAAGGACAAGGTGCTGCCCTCCGAGCACGCCCGCCGCCAGGCCGCGGCCGCCGCCCAGACCGACGGCGCCGCAACAACTTAGGCCCCTGGTGAACATCGCCGACCACGCGATCGCCGCCGCACAGTCGCCGGCCCTGATCAGCGACGGCGGTACGATCTCGTTCGGCGAACTGCATGCCCGCAGCAAGCGGGTGGCCGCCGCGTTGCACGGGGCGGGGTTGCGACGCGGCGATGGCGTGGCGCTGGTGCTGCCCAACCGGCCGGAGTTTCTCGAGATCACCTGGGGCGCTCAGCTTTCCGGCCTCTACTACACCGCGGTGAACACCCATTTCCTGCCCGACGAGGTCAGCTATGTCATCGACGATTCGGACGCCAAGGCGGTGTTCGTCGATGCCGCGATGCCCGAACTGGCCGCGCACATCGGTGCCGCCCATGCCGCGGTGGTCGCCCGCTTTTCGGTCGGTGGCGCGCTGCCGGGCTGGCAGTCCTACGACGACGCGCTGGCGACGGCCGGCGAGGCCCCACCGGTGTCGGACGGGTCAGAGATGCTGTATTCGTCCGGGACCACCGGGCGGCCCAAGGCGGTGCGGCGACCGCTTCCCGCCGACGGCAACGGATCCTGGGCGCAGTCGGTGCTCGAGCTCGCGCTCATTCACAAATACGGAATGGACTCCTCGAGCGTGTACCTGTCCCCCGCGCCGCTGTATCACGCGGCCGGCGTCAACTACACCATGGCGGCCAACCGGGTGGGCGCCGCGACCGTCCTCATGCCCAAATTCGACGCCGAGGCGGTGTTGCGCCTGATCGAGACCCACCGGGTGACCCACGCGCAGTTCGTCCCGACCATGTTCGTGCGCATGCTCAAGTTGCCCGAAGCCGTCCGGCGGCGCTACGACGTGTCGAGCCTGCGGTGCGTCATCCACGCGGCGGCACCGTGCCCGGTCGATGTGAAGCACCGGATGATGGACTGGTTCGGCCCGATCATCCACGAATACTACGGCGGCACAGAGGGTTTCGCGGGCACGACGATCGGGCCACGGGAGTGGCTCGACCATCCCGGTTCGGTGGGCATTCCGATGGCCCCGGTGCACGTGGTCGGCGAGGACGGGCGGGAGCTTCCCGTCGGCCAATCCGGTGAACTCTATTTCGAGGGTGGACCGGACTTCGAATACTTCAAGGACCCCGCCAAGACCGCATCGGTGTCCAACGACCGCGGCTGGCGATCGCTCGGCGACATGGGCTATGTCGACGCCGACGGGTACCTGTACCTCACCGACCGCTCGACGTTCATGATCGTCTCCGGCGGGGTCAACATCTACCCGCAAGAGGTCGAGAATCTGCTCGTCATGCATCCGAAGCTGGTGGACGCGGCGGTGTTCGGGATCCCCAATGACGAATTCGGCGAAGAGGTCAAGGCCGTCGTGCAACCGGCCGACGGTGTCCTTCCCGGGCCGGAGCTGGAGGCAGAACTCATCGAATACTGCCGGACCCGCCTGGCCGGGTACAAGTGCCCCCGCACCGTCGAGTTCGACGTCCTGCCGCGCGACCCGAACGGCAAGCTCTACAAGAGACGCATCCGCGACCGCTATTGGCAAGGGCGGGTGTCGCGGATCTTGTGATGTGACAAGGGATGACGAGATGGCTATAGGAATGGGCAACGAGATTTCCGACCCGCACACCCCCCGCGGGTCGGCGGTGAATTGGACGCCGCTACCGGTGCCGTGGGCGGTCCAGGCCGCCGATCGAATCCCCAAGCAGCGCTACTTCGATCCGGAGTTCTACGCGCTGGAGGCGCAGCTGTTTTGGCCCCGGGTGTGGCAGATGGCCTGCCGGCTCGAGGAGATCCCGAAACCCGGCGACTACGTGGAGTACGAGATCCTCGATGACTCGATCATCGTGGTGCGCGTCGACCAGGACACCGTGCGCGCCTACCACAACGCCTGCCGGCATCGCGGCGTGAAGCTGGTGGAAGGCAACGGCAACCGGCGCACGTTCGTCTGCCCCTTCCACGGCTGGTGTTGGGGCATCGACGGGCGCAACACCTTCGTGCTGCGCCCCGAAGCGTTCGCCGAAGAGAACCTGCGTCCCGACGACCTGGAACTCGTCGCGGTGCGCTGCGAGCTCTGGGGTGGCTGCGCGTGGATCAACCTCGACGACGACGCACCGGCACTGCGCGACTGGATGGAACCGTTCGCCTCGATCTACGACGCGTGGCGGGTGGAGTCGCTGCGGGTGGAGTGGTGGCAATCGTGCCGGCTGCCGGTGAATTGGAAACTCGCGACCGCGGCGTTCATGGAGGGCTACCACGTCCCGCAGACCCATCCGCAGCTGCTGCCGTCGGCGCAGACCGGACAGCCCTGCGCGGCAGTGCATCCCGTCGTCGCGAGCAGCCTGTATTTCATGCGCACGCTCGGCGCCGGCATGGGTGGCATGACGCACGAGAACGACATTCGCATCGCCGAAGGACTGCAGCACATCGAGTTGCCGGCCGACCCGGCCGCAGCGATGGCGGGGTGGCGCGACGCGCTCAACGACGCCGTCGTCAACTGGCATCGCGCCCGCGGCAGCACCATGCCCGACCTCAACGAGCTGGTTCGGCGCGGGATCACCGACGCGATCGGATTCGCCTTCCCGCACCACTTCATCCTGCCCACCTACAGCAGCGCCTCCTCGTACCGCATCCGCCCGCTGGGTCCCGAGGAGACGCTGTTCGAGATCTGGTCGCTGACCCGGTATCCCGCGGACGCGTCGGCCGGCAAGCCCACGCCTCCCGAACCCATGGCACCCGATGACCCGCGGTGGCCGCCCATCCCGGCCCAGGATTTCTCCAACCTGCCCCGACAGCAGAAGGGCTTGCATTCCAGGGGGTTTGACTTCATGCGGTTGTCGGATCAGATCGAGGGGCTGATCTCGAATTTCGAACGCGTCATCGACGGCTTCCTGGCCGGGCTGCCCTACACCACGCTGCTGCCCGCCATCGGAAAGACCAACACCACCATCGACGTACCGATCGTCGACCTCGGCTTCGGCGCGGCGGCGCGATGACCGGCCGGTGGGACCACTCGGTGGACCTGGTCATCGCGGGCAGCGGCGGGGGCGGCATGGTCGCCGGGCTGGCCGCACTGGACTGCGGCCTCGAACCGCTGATCATCGAAAAGCAGCCGCTGGTCGGCGGTTCGACGGGGCTGTCGGGCGGCATCGTGTGGCTGCCGAACAACCCGTTGATGCGCGCCGACGGCATCGCCGACTCCCATGAGGACGGCCTGGCCTACCTGGCCGACGTGGTCGGCGACATCGGCGCGCCCTCCTCACCCGAACGACGCGAAATGTTCCTCACCGCGGGCTTCGAAATGATCAACTTCCTCACCCGCAAGGGCGTGGCGCTGATCCGCTGCGCGGGCTGGAGCGACTACTACCCGAACCACAAGGGCGGCAACGCCTCCGGTCGCGCCGTCGAGGGCATCCCGTTCGACGCCGCGCGGCTCGGCGACTGGAGCGACAAGGTGCAGCCGCCGCTGGCCAAGAACTACGGATATGTGGTGCTGACCAACGAGTTACGGTCGGTCCAGTATTTCAACCGCGCACCGCGCGCCTTCGCCGTCGCGGCGCGGGTATTCCTGCGCACCGCGATCGCCCGGGCCCGGCGGCGTCAGCTCCTCACCAACGGCGCCTCGCTGATCGCCCAGATGCTCAAGGCGCTGATCGATCTCAGCGACGGTGATCCCCCGCTGTGGACACAAGCCGCGATGACGGATCTGGTCGTCGACGACGGCCGGGTGGTCGGCGTGCGCGTCGTCCGCGACGGACGGCCGCTGACCGTCGAGGCCCGCAAGGGAGTCCTGTTGGCCGCCGGCGGTTTCGGTCACAACGAGGAGATGCGCCGCCGCTACAGCGGCAACCAGCCCAACGAGGGGAAGTGGTCGATCGCCAACGCCGGTGACACCGGCGAGGTCCTCGAGGCGGCGATGCGACTGGGCGCGAAGACCGACCTGCTGGACGAGGCCTGGTGGCTGCCTTCGGTTTTCATCGCCAACGGCGGCGCCGTCGCCGCCTCGCTCGGTTCGGGACGCCAGCGTCCCGGTGCCATCTACGTCGACTCGACCGGGCGGCGGTTCTGCAACGAGTCCAACTCCTACGTCGAGGTCGGCAAGGCGATGTACGCCAACAAGGCGGTGCCGTGCTGGATGATCTTCGACGAGGGATACGTACGCAGATACGTCACGAGCGCAAGCCCCCTGAAAACCCTGAAGCGAAACCAGCCGCTGCCGGCCGAGCTGATCGAATCCGGTGCCGTCACCCGGGCGGCGAGCATCCCCGACCTCGCCCGCCAGATCGATCTTCCCGCCGACGAACTGGCGCGCACGATTCGGCGATTCAACCAATTCTCGGCCAAGGGGCTGGATCCCGACTTCGGCCGCGGCCAGTCCGCCTACAACGACTGCCTCGGCGACCCCGGCTATCGGCCGAACGCCGCCATCGGCCCGCTCGACACCGCCCCCTACTACGCAACCAGGGTGCTGCCGGCCGACGTCGGCACGTGCGGCGGCGTCATCACCAACGAACACGCGCAGGTTCTCGACCAACAGGACCGGGTGATCGAGGGTTTGTACGCCACCGGCAACACGACCGCGACGGTGATGGGCCGGACCTATCCCGGCGCCGGCGCGAGCATCGCCAGCTCGATGGTGTTCGGGTACGTCGCCGCGCGCCATGCCGCCGGACGCAAGATCGCCGGTGAGATGAGCCGCTAGGCGGGCGATTCGGGTTTGTCGACGAATTCGCGTGGCTTCATGCCGGACTGCATCAGCTCGGCGCGCCGCGCCTGCACGTCGGACGCGGCGCCGACCATGTTGGTCAGGATGTGGCTGACCTGAAGATGGACCCGCATGCCCATCAGTTCCCACGCGCGCTTCACGTTGTTCTTGACCGCCATCAGTGTGGTCAACGGGATTTGGGCGATCTTGCGCGCCATCTCCTCAACCGTGTCCTCGAGGTCGTCGCGCGGCACTACCCGGTTGAGCAGGCCCCACTCGAGCGCCTGTTGCGCGGTCAGGGTCGGCGCCAGCAGCAGCCAGTCCATGGTGCGATGCCAGTTCATCAGCAGCCACGGCTCGATCATGGTGTGGCCGCCGGGTTCGCCGAGGCTCTGGGCGAGCGGCATCTGGAAATACGCGTCCTCGGAGGCGACGCAGAAGTCGGTCAGCAGTCCGAGATAGATGCCACCGCCCATGCAGTAGCCGTGGATTTGCGAGATGGTCGGCTTGGGAAACTCCCACAGGTACAGCGTGGGCCACAAAAACAGATCGGCGGTGCCCTTGTAGAGGTCCTCGAACGTGTCCCCGAAATCCGGATACGGGTTTTCGTCCGGGCCCCAGCGCGCCACGTGGCCGCCGCAGAATCCCCTGCCGTTGGCCTTGAGGATGACGACCTTGATGTCCTTGTCGCGGTCGGCCTCGTGCAGGCAACTGTCGACCTCGCCGACCAGCACCGCGTCCTTGGTGTTGGCCTTGTCCACCCGGTTCAGAATGATCCGCGCAATCGGCGGTTCACGCTCATAAATGACCGCTTCCAGGACGCGCCGCTCCATTGCGGTGACGTTACCGGAGACGGCGACATTCGCTTTGCGGTTGCGCAATGTCCGCCGGAAGAGTGAAGTGTACGAAGGCGCTGGACTAGTCGAATGGAGCTGGGATGACGACTGCGTCGGACCGAGCCGCACAGCTCGACCTGATAGCCCGGCTGCAATCGTCCTACCCCGAGCTCCCCGACGCTCCCACGCCGGATCTCATTGACCACGAACGCTTCAACGCCTATGTCAAGACCCCCCACGACGTCGGCGGCGAGCCGGACGCTCCCATCGAGTTCGAGAACAAGCAGTACGAGATCTGGGAGCACAACACCTATGTGCTGTGCGAGGTGCTCGGCTGGCGCGGGATCTGGTTGTCCGAGGAACGACGCCGGATGGGCAACGTCGACCTGGGCCGCACCATCTACCTCGGACTGCCCTACTACGGGCGGTGGCTGCTTGCCGTCGCACGCGTCCTCGTCGAAAAGCACCACATCGGCCTCAGCGAATTGGCCGAACGTATGGCCGAGGTCAGGGCCCGCTATGCCGACGGCCTGCGCGGAAATCCCTTGCAGGCCAAGCCCAAGTCCGAAGGCGATCCCGCCGCCGTCTCACGCAACCGGCACCACCGCCACGCCGTCGGCAAAGGCGACCCGCAGGTGTACGCCGGACAGGCCGGCGCACCGAAGTTCAACGTCGGCGACAAGGTCGTGGTCCGCGATTTGCCGGTGTTGCTCTACACCCGCACGCAGGAGTACGTGCGTGGGGCGACGGGCGAGATCGCGGTCGTCTCGTACGAAAGCCCCGCCGCCGAGGACGAGACGTGGGACGCGCCGGACCAACAACCCGAATGGTTCTACATCGTTCGATTCACTATGTCCGAACTGTGGCCCGGCTACACCGGTCCCTTCCATGACTCGCTGCAGACTGAGCTTCCCGAGCGATGGCTGCAGGCGGCCGCGACCTCTGAAGGAACGTCATCATGACCGACCACGACCACGATCACGATCACGACCGTACGGCCGCGCCGATGGTGGACGAGATCACCGATTTCGAAGTCCTCGAGATCGCGCTTCGCGAATTGTGCATCGAGAAGGGCATTTTCACCGCCGAGGAACACCGCCTGATGACGGAGTACGCGGAACAAATCGGCCCCACGCCGGCCGCCCGCCTGGTGGCCCGGGCGTGGCTGGATCCCGACTTCAAGGAGTTGGTGCGCACCGATGCGCTGGCGGCCAGCAAGGAGGTCGGGGTCGACTGGCTGGAACCGACCGGGTTCGGAACGCCGAGTGACTTCACCGCCCTGCACGTGCTGGAAGACACCCCGACGCTGCATCACGTGATCGTCTGCACGCTGTGCTCGTGCTACCCGCGCCCGATTCTGGGCAACTCGCCGGAGTGGTACCGCACCCCTAACTATCGGCGCCGCATCGTGCGCTGGCCGCGGCAGGTGCTCGCGGAATTCGGCCTGATACTCCCGGCGGACGTCGAGATCCGGGTGGAAGACTCCAACCAGAAGCATCGGTTCATGGTGATGCCCGTCCGGCCGGACGGAACGCAGGGCTGGACCGAGGACCAACTCGTCGAAATAATCACGCGCGATTGCCTGATCGGCGTCGCGTTGCCCAAGCCGGGGGTGACCACCAACGCCGTCACCCAGACGCGCCCGGCCGTCCACCCCGTCGGCGACTGACCCGGGGCGCATCGATGAGCATCGAACACTCCAGCATCGCGCCGCTGACGAAAATCGTTGAACGCAACCAGATTTGGAGCCGCATGGCGGCCAAACACGGCGTCGGCAACCCGGTGCCCCCGTGGCAGACGAGCCTGGACGGCATCTGCGATGCCCTCGATCAAAGTAATTGCGGGGCACAGGTACTCAGTTTCGCCGAGCGGCGCAGCGACGAGGACGCGCTGTCGGCAACCGTCTACGCGGGCCTGCCCTATCCGGAGAATCGGTTGGTGGCATTGGCGCACTCGCTGGTGGCGCGCGGCGTCATCGACGAAGACGAGCTGGCGGCGCGGCTGGCGGCCGTTCGTGCGCGGCTCGAAGAGTGAGCTACGCCATTTAGCCGTTCGGCGTCGCATACGCTACGCTGGCAGCAACGTTGGCTTCATGACACTGCATGCCAACACCGTCGTGGAACGCTTCCTCATCCCTCCGGTGCCAGCGAAAAGATCGCGCTTGTCACCTAGATGATCCGTGCATCGCGCACTAGCTTGTCTCGCGGCGATCGATTTTGCCATCCGGCAATCTCGCCACCTCGTGCCGATGCCGCGCGGCGTTCTCGCCTCCGGCGCGGCACCACCGATGCCCGAAAGGCACCGAAAAGTGACCACCAGCAAGACTTTCGCCGATCTCGGCGTGCGCACCCACCTGGTCGATGCGCTCGCCAAGCGCGGCCTCACCCATCCCTTCCCGATTCAAATCGAGACCCTGCCCGACACCCTGGCCGGTCGCGACGTGCTCGGTCGCGGCAAGACGGGCAGCGGCAAGACCCTGGCCTTCTCCATCCCGCTCGTCAGCCGCCTCGCGTCGGGCAGCCGGCGCCCCTCGCGGCCCTCGGGCCTGGTGCTGGCCCCCACCCGGGAACTGGCGACGCAGATCACAGCGACGCTCGAGCCACTGGCGAATGCCGCCGGCCTGCGGATCACCACGATCTTCGGCGGCGTCTCGCAAAGCCGCCAGGTGGCCGCGCTGAAGTCCGGCGTCGACATCGTGGTGGCCTGCCCGGGCCGGCTCGAGGACCTGATGAAGCAGCGGCTGATCAGCCTGGAATCCGTGCAGATCACCGTCATCGACGAGGCCGACCACATGGCCGATCTCGGCTTCCTGCCCGGCGTCACCCGGATCCTGGCCGCGACGCCGAAAGACGGCCAGCGCCTGCTGTTTTCGGCCACCCTGGACAACGGCGTCGATAAGCTCGTGCAGCGATTCCTGCGCAACGAGGTGCTGCACTCGGTCGACGAGCCCAACTCGCCGGTGCCCGAAATGACCCATCACGTCTTCCACGTCGCCAACGCCGAGGCCAAGAAAGAGGTGGTGCACCGGCTCGCCTCCGGCACCGGTCGGCGGATTCTGTTCATGCGCACCAAGCATCAGGCCCGCAAGCTCGCCAGGCAGCTCACCGAATCGGGAGTTCCGTCAGTCGACCTGCACGGCAACCTGTCTCAGCCGGCACGCGAGCGCAACCTGGCGATGTTCGCCTCGGGCGGCGCGCGGGTGCTGGTGGCGACCGACATCGCCGCGCGCGGCGTGCACGTCGACGAGGTCGAGCTCGTCGTGCACATCGACCCGCCCGCCGAGCACAAGTCCTATCTGCACCGGTCCGGGCGAACGGCGCGGGCGGGCAGCACCGGAGACGTGGTCACCGTGGTGTTGCCCGAGCAGCGCCGTGACACCCAGTTGCTGATGCGTAAGGCCGGCATCCAGGTCGCCCCGGTGCAGGTGACCGCCGCGTCCGAGGCGGTGCAGGCGCTGGTGGGCGAGGTCGCGCCCTACCAGGCCCCCGCGCCGGCCCGGGCGCCCTCGCACGCGCCGGTGCAGCATCGGGCCAACTCCGGCGGGCAGCGGCGCCGCCGGACCAGCAGGTCGCCGAGGACCAATCCCACCCCCACGGAATCGGCGATGTCGCACCGCACCGCTGCGCCTCGACGACGGCCGGATCGCCGCCGCGCCAGCCGCGCGCAGGGCGCTACCGGCTAGCCCCCGGCCGCGGCGGTCAGCGCCGGGCCAGCAGCCACGCCTGACCGTCGCCTTCGCCGGCGCCGATCAGCTCCAGGCCGGCGAACGCGGCGGGCAGTTCGCCGGCCACGGCGCGGAAGGGACCCGGGCCGGCCCCGACCTCACTCAATGCGGCGATCGCCAGCAGCCCGCCCGGCGCGAGCCGATCGATGATCGCCCGGTCGAGGCGGGGGTCGCGGAACTTGCAGCACAGGATCACATCGACCGGCGCCCCCGCCGGCAGGCCGGCGTCGAGATCGACGACGTCGAAGCGGCAGCGGTCACCCACGCCGGCCCGCTGGGCCAGTTCCCGCGCGTGGGCGATGGCCACCGGCGAGACGTCGAGGCCCAGCACCCGCAGGCCGCGTGCCGCCAGCCAGACCGAGCCGGTCCCCTGCCCGCAGGCCAGGTCGAGGGCCCGCCCCGCGGCGGGAAACACATCCGCGTGGCCCGCGAAAACGCCCGGAGGCGCAACCGAACTCAACGGTGGCGGCCCCTTGGCCGCGTACCGATCGTCCCAGCGACGCCGGTCCGCTTCGCCCATAGCCGCCACTCTAGAACCCGGCTTCTTCTGGACACTTGTCCGTTATCGGGATCCCGCGCTCGCGCCGACCGCCCGCGATGGAGGTTGTTGGTGGCAGGACCCGTTTCTACACTGGACGGGTGTCTAGAGATGCGTCGTCCCCGGCGGTCGCCGGGAAAACGGTCGGCGCGGCCCGCCGATCCGACCGCCGGCCCGGGCAGACCATCCGCAAGGTGCTCGACGCCGGGCTGGCGGAGCTGCGGGAATCCTCGTACGCGAATCTGACGATGCGCGCGGTGGCGACGCGCGCCGGGGTGTCGCCGGCCAGCGCCTACACCTACTTCCCGTCGAAAAGTGCGCTGGTGGCGGCGGTGTATCTGCGCTTCCTGCGGGACCTGCCGCTGCACACCGACGTCAACGAGACGACCAAAACCCGGGTGAGCGCAACCCTGCGGGACATGGCGGTCGTCGTCGCCGACGAGCCGGAACTGACCGCCGCCTGCGGCGCGGCCCTGATGGCCGATGATCCGGCGGTCACCCCCCTTCGCGAACAGATCGGCGAGGAAGTGGCCAAGCGGATCGCGGCCGCGCTCGGTCCGGGGTGGCCCCGCGCCGTGAGATCCACGCTGCAGATGACCTTTTCGGGTGCGCTGATGACGGCCCGGTTCGTCAGCTTCGCCGAGATCTCCGGGCAGCTCGACGAGGCGGTCAACCTCATCCTGGGTGCGTCGGTGGCCTGAAAACTGCGGCGCCCCAGCACAAACCCCCGCGCAATCGGCGCGGCTAGCCGGCGTAGGCAGGCTTTCGCGCCGACGCGCCCGCCCGGAGGAACTCACCGAATCGTTTCTCGCCCAGCTCCGGCGACGCCTTGCCGGCGCCGAACGCGAGGTTGCCGGACACCAAAACCGCCGTGACGGTGGCGTCGTTGCGGTTCACCATCCGCGACAGCCCGCCGTAGGACTCGACGGGATGTTCGGCATAGGCGTCGAGGGAGTCGTCGAGCCTCTCGGGGTCGATCACGACGATATCGGCGCGGTCGCCTTCCCGCAGGGTGCCGGCGTCGAGCTCGTACCAGGCGCCGAGCTCGCCGGTGAGCCGGTGCACGGCGTGCTCGATCGACATGAACGGCGTGCCCCGCTTCTCGGCGTCGCGCACGTGGCGCAGCAGGCGCAGCCCGGAGTTGTAGAAGGCCATGTTGCGCAGGTGCGCGCCCGCGTCCGAGAACCCCATCTGCACGCCCGGGCTTTGCGCCAGCTTCTTGAGCAGTTCGGGCCGGTGGTTGGAGATCGTGGTGCGCCAGCGCAGCTTTTCGCCGTGCTCGAGCACCAGGTCGAGGAACGCGTCGACCGGGTGCAGGCCGCCGCGGTCCAGGCCCACCTGCCCGAACGACTTACCGACGACCGATTCGTCGGGGCAGGCCACGATGTCGGCATCGAAGAAGTCGCGGTGCCACACCCGGGGGCCGTACTTCTGGTCGTAGTCCTTGCGGAACTGCCGCCGGTAGTCCTCGTCGCGCATCAGCTCGTTGCGGGTGATCTCGTCCTGTAGGTGCAGGGCCGCGGCGCCGGAGCCGAACTCCTCGAAGATCACCAGCGAAATCCCGTCGGCGTAGACCTCGAACGGGACCGGCAGATGCTGCCAGCGGAAATCGGCGCCGAGCGCGTTGACCATCCGCGCCAGCCAGTCCATCAGGTAGATGACGGGCGGCAGGGACTTGACGTCGGCGGCCGAGAGCAGGCAGGTCTTCAACCGGCGGCGCCCCACCCCGAGGGAGGTGGCCAACTGGGAAACGATCGACAGCGGGTTCTTGATATCGGGGCCCGACTGCAGGATCTTGTTGCGCCGCCGCAGGATGGCGTTCAGGCGCCGCAGCTCGCGAGGCTTGGCATAGGTCGACGGCAGGGTGCGCGACCGGCAGACCTCGCCGTCGAGTTTGTCGAACAGCAGTTGCTGCGAGGACAACCCGACGAAGCCTTCGTCGAGCGCCTCTTCCAGCATCGCCTCCATCCGCGCGAGTTCGGCCGCCGACGGGCGGACGTCCTTGCGGGTCGCCCGGTCCAGGCCCATCGTGGCGGCGCGCATGTCGGAGTGCCCGATGAACGCCGCGATGTTGGGGCCCAGGTTCAGCCGCTCGAGCGCGGCCACATATTCCTTGGGGCTGTTCCACGACCGGGTCGCGTTGAGCTGCTCGATGACATAGCGCCGCGGAATCGCCTCCACGCGGCCGAAGATGTCGCCCGCGTCGACATTGTCCAGGTACACCGTGGACAGCGAGCAGGACCCCAACATCACGGTCGTCACGCCGTGTCGCAGCGATTCGGAAAGCGCCGGCTCACAGAGGGTTTCGATGTCGTAGTGGGTGTGAATGTCGATGATGCCGGGGATCACCCACTGACCGGTGGCGTCGATGACCCGGGCGCCGGTGGTGTCCAGCGGGCCCTTGGCGATGGTGACGACCCGCCCGTCCCGCACGCCGATGTCCCGGTAGGCCGACGGCCCGCCCGTCCCGTCGAACCAGCGTCCGTTGGCGATCACGGTGTCATACTGCATCGGTCGGCCTTTCTGTTGCGCCGGGCGCGTGGGGAGACCGTCGGGCCGCTGCCTCGGAGATCCGCAGTGATCATACATAATGCCCGTTTTGTCTTGCCGCGTAATCGGCGCCCGACCGCGCGGTTAGCCAGCACCGTTGACGCCCCCGCAGACGATATGATCCAGCGGTGGGGTTCATCGGCTACGGGTTTGCCGTCCGTTAATCATGCGCAGTCACGGTTGGGCGGGAAACACCCCCGCGTCGGACGCGGAGGCGATCGAGCGCATCCTGGACGCAGCAGACAAGATCATCGACGAACGCGGCTCGGCGATGCGGATCGCCGACGTGGCACGCGCGCTGGGGGTCACCCGCCAGACCGTCTATCGGTACTTTCCCGGCACGCAGGCCTTGCTGGTGGCGTCGGCGATGCGGTCGGCCGACGGCTTCCTCGATCGCATGGCAGCCCATCTCGAAGGTGTCACCGATCCGGTGGTGGCCATCACCGAAGGCATGGCTTTCGCGGTCGAAGAGCTCGCCTCGGACAACCAGGTCGAATTCGTGCTCAACCAGCGCCACCGCGGCGGCCAGAAGGTGTCGATCGTCTCCGATACCGCGTTGGCGTTCGGCCGTTCGATGTTGCACCGCTACGACATCGACTGGGAGCGTTACGGTTTCGATGAGGCGGGCCTGGACGAGCTGAACGAATTCTCGCTGCGGGTTCTGCATTCCTTCCTGGCGGACCCGGGACGGCCACCGCGCACCGGCGACGATCTGCGCCGCTACCTCAGCCGCTGGATCGGGCCGGCGATCGCCTACCCGCAGCTGGTCCGCGCCATGGATGCCCTCGGCGCGCCCGAGCCGGCCCCAACGCGCCGCCGGTCCTCGAAAGCGTCCTGATCCCGGGCGCGGAGCGGCGATTTTGACCATACACATTCGCCGTTATGTCTTGAAGTCGCGCGCGGGCGATGCGCTAATCCTCAATGGGCCGACGCTGTCCAATGATCGAAGGAGGCCTCGACGTGGTGGGTTTGGCACAGGTCGCGCTGAACAGCGCGCCCATCTTTGGTGGCGCGCTGCTCGCGGTGGCGGCCGGGCAATTCCGGGGTCCTGATTACCGCGAAGCGATCAAGCAGGACATGGACCTGCTCGACCGACTCCCGCCCGAAGACGTCGACAGGCGCGCCGAATTGCGGCGCAGCATCGAGGGTCGCGTCGACGACCTGATCGATGCGGCGGACCGCAGCCGCGTGCTGCGCCGGGCCGCGCTGTCCTACCACGGCAACTGGCGGGACGGGGTCCTGCTGCTCTGTGCCGTGCTCTTCACGATCATCTGGTGGAACGTCAGTCACACCAGGGACAACTGGCTGCCGATGTTCGTCGTGTTGATCCTGCTGTGCGTGGTGGCTGCCGCGTACACATTCCGCGGCGCGCTGCACGCCGCCCAGTCCGCGTTCCGCGCGAAGCGGCAGGGTCGCGCCCACAGGTAGCGCAGCTCGTCGACGTGACCAGTCGACGTGGAGGTCTTCGTCACATCCGGGGCGGGGACGATCCGCACGACGCGCGCGCGGCGGCGTCCTGTGGCAGGATCGCGATGTGAAGGCCCATCCTTTCGCCGTGTTGACTTGTGCTGTGCTGTCGCCGTTTTCGGCTCTGCTGATCGGCCCGGTCGAGCCGGCGTCCGCAGAACCATGCCCCGACGTCGAGGTGGTGTTCGCCCGGGGCACCACCGAGCCCCCAGGTATCGGCCGCATCGGCCAGAGCTTCGTCGACACCCTGCGTTCGCACGTCGGCGGGAAGTCGGTGGGGGTTTATCCGGTCAACTATCCGGCCACTACCGACTTTCCCACCGCCGCCGACGGCATCAGCGACGCCGGCAATCACGTCGAGCAGATGGCCGCGAATTGCCCGCGCACCAAGATGGTGCTGGGCGGCTACTCGCAGGGCGCGGCGGTGATGGGCTTCGTCACCGAAAGCGCCGTACCCGACGGCGTGCACCTGGTGCAGGCGCTGCAGCCGATGCCGGCCGAGGTGGCCAACCACGTGGCCGCGGTGGCGCTGTTCGGCAAGCCGTCGAGCCAGTTCATGAGCATCATCAACGAGCCACCGGTGACCATCGGGCCGCTGTACGCGGCGAAGACCCTCGAGTTGTGCGTGCCCGGCGATCCGGTGTGTTCCGACGCGGGCAACCCCGCCGCGCACCGGCAGTACGTCGAGGCAGGCATGGTCGACCAGGCGGCCGATTTCGCCGCCAAGCGCCTCTCGTAAGCGGGGCGCGCGGACGCCTCAGGCGTGGCTAGGTCGCCGACTTTCCGGCCGGTTCTTCGGCGCGCGTGCCGCTGACCATCTCGTGCACGTCCTGCACCGACCACGGCCCGGCTTGGTGGTGGTCGCGGTAGCCCAGCAGCCGCGGCGTTTGGCGATCGAAACTGCCCACGAAACCGCCTGCGGCAACAAGGATTTGACCCGTCACGTCGCGCGATAGGTCACCGGCCAGATACGCGTAGACCGGTGCGACGAACTCGGGCGGAGCGCTGTCGAGCGAGGCCCGCATGGTCATCTCGTCGAGCAGCCCCCGGCGGTGCAGGTCTTCGATGTGCTTCTCGTAGTCGGCGCCGGTAGACAGCCGGGTCCTGGCCCCGGGGCACACCACGTTGGCCCGCACGCCGTAGGGCTTCAGTTCGGCGGCGATCGCCATCGTCAGGCCGTTGACGGCGCCCTTGCCCGCCGGATATCCGGTGCCGCCGTAGTCACCCAGGAACGCCACCGAGCTGGTGTTGACGATGGCGCCGTGCCCCTGGGCGGCGAGCACCGGAGCGGCCACCCGGCAGGTGTGGAACACCGTGCCGAGGTGACCGCTGATCAGACGGTCGAACTCGGCCGGGGAGACGGTCAGGATCGACGAACCGGGCGGTTCGGCGATCCCGGCGCAATTGATCAGCGTGTCCAACCGCCCGAACGTGCTCACGCATGCGTCGACGAGCCGACGGGCGACGCGCTCGTCGTCCGCGGCTCCCACCACCGCGTGGGCCCGCCCGCCGACCGCCGTGATCGCCGCGACCGTTTCGTGCACGGCCTGTTCGTCGCGCCCGTTGACGACGACGCCGGCACCGAGGCTGCCCAGCAGCTCGGCGACCGCGCGGCCGATACCGCGACTACCGCCCGAAACCACCACACCGTGCCCCGACAGCGGGCCCTCGGGACCGATTCGGCTCATCGCAAGCTCCGGTGTGCGCCAACCGGTGCGCACCGTAAAGCGTTGCCCGCGAATTGCTCTCGCGGCCGGCTGATGGGCACGCGCTCGACGGTGGTCACGAACATTAGGCGAACAGTACCCAGCCGACTCAGAAATGAGAACGCAAACCCACGTTTACCTCGCACGCGGCGCTGCACGCCGCCGGCAACCCGCCAACACGGGCAGGTTTGGCACCTCGTCGCCGCCATCGCGCTGCACAAACGCACCCCCGGCGGCGCCGGGTGCGGCCCCGCTGCCCCGCCGGGCAAAGCCGCGTACCGTCCACCGGGCGTGGCAGGTAAAGCAATCACCTCAGGTAGAAGTGGCCCCGAATCGGCCCGAATCAGTTTGCCGGGCGCTTCCCCGCGGGCCGCAGCACCTCGATAACACCGCAGCTGGGGGACGTGCGCCAGCGCTCGGGAGGGCGTCGAAGCCCTGCAACCGCGGGTTGCCGACCCCCCGCTGCTACACCGTGGAAACTGTTCAGAAATTATCTGAATCCGTCGCCCCGAGCGATCGCCGGATGGTGCAAGGGGGCGTATAGTCTCCAATGAAGTCCGTTGTGGACGTGTCGCCGTTTAGCTAAAAGCGGTCCAGTCAGCCGCATGGCTACTGAGCTTGGTATGGCTCCGGCGAATCAGCCCCAGTCACCTTTCGCTTCGTGTCGCGCGTTGGCCCACCGACCGTCCTGCGGATCGAGATGCTGTGGGGGCGAGAAGTGCGCATAGCTGCAAACCTTCACCGCGGACGACTCTAGGAGTCAGCGATGCAAACTTGTTTTCGCGCAACCGTTTACCCGATTCTTCGAGTGAACGTGGGGTGCGCCAGCCGATGACCAACGTAATTTCTGCAACCCGTCCGGCCCCGACCACGCGGACCACCAAATCCGATGATTCCTACGACGATGTCGTCGAAATGTTCCTGGTACTGCAGGAGTTGCCGGCCGAATCGTACGAATACGCCCATCAGCGCGAACGCATCGTGTCCCGGTGCCTGCCGCTGGCCGACCACGTGGCCAGCCACTTCGCCCGGCGGGGCGAGGGCCTCGACGATCTCATTCAGGTTGCTCGGCTGGGCCTGATGAACGCCGTCAACCGGTTCGACCCCGCGAAGGGTCCGAGCTTCATCGGCTTCGCGGTCCCCACGATGATGGGCGAGGTCAGGCGTTACTTCCGCGACTACAGCTGGGGAATGCGCGTCCCGCGGCGGCTGCGCGAGTTGCACGTGCAGATCAGCAGGACGACTGCCGATTTGTCGCAACAACTCGGCCGTGCGCCCACCGCGGGTGAGCTTTCGCAGGTGCTCGAGGTTCCGCGCGAGGAGATCGTGGAATGCCTCGTCGCCGGCGACGCCTACCGGCTCGACTCCCTCGACGCGCCCCTCGGCGCCGACAGTTCGGGAACTCCTCGCTCGGTGGCCGACTCGGTCGGCGACATCGATCCGCAGATCGAGCACATCACCAACCGGGAAGCGCTGCGGGTGTTGGTTGCCACCCTCCCCGAGCGCGAACGCGAGGTGTTGCGCATGCGGTTCTTCGAATCCATGACCCAGAGCCAGATCGCCGAGCGCATCGGCGTGTCCCAGATGCAGGTGTCCCGCATCCTGGCCAACACGCTGAGCTGCCTGCGCGATCAGCTCGAGTAGCGCTCGGCTCCCCAGGGCGCTGCGCGGCATCCGCCGCCGCGCAGCAATGTACTGTGCGATTCGAAAGATCACCCGACGGTGTCGCCAGGAAAACCTGGAAGGAGCTCGATGCGATGAGGATGTCACGAACGGTGCTCGCGGGTGTCGCAGCGACGACGGCACTTGCGGTGTCGGTCGCCGGCTGCGGCAACAACAAACCGCAGCCGTCGCCGTCGAAGTCGGGATCGGCCACCTCGGCAACCTCCGCACCCAGCAGCTCGGCGCCGGCGTCACCGGCGCCGGCGCCGGCGCAGCCCAACGAGTACACCAAGCTGCTGATCCAGGCCAGTGACATCAACGCCCCGGTCCCCTTCACCGCCGCTCCCCCGACCGACAATCCCAACGGCCAGCCGGGCGTGGCGACCACCTTCAAAGACGACGACGGCAGCCACGCCATCAAGGTCACCATCAACGTGTACGACGACCCCGACGCCGCCACCAACGCGCTGAACACCGCCAAGGGTCAACAGGGCGGGGCGATCAAAGATCCCACCACGCAGCCGTCCAACATCGGCAGCGGTGGAACGATGCTGATGGGCAACACCCCCGACCGCAGCAAGGGCGTGGTGATCCTGCTCTTCACCGAGGGCAAGGCGCTCGCGACGCTGGAGTTCGACGGGCCGACCGACACGCTGGCACCCCCGGACTTCGTCAACGACGTCGGCCAGAAGCAGGACGCGGCCATCAAGAAGGGGCTCGGCGGCTAGGCGCCGCTTCAGACCGCGAGGGACGCCATGAACGTCATCAACGGCATGCCGGCTCACGCCCTATGGCTGCACTTCGTCCTGGTGCTGGTGCCGCTGACCGCCCTGCTGGTGATCGTGTGCGGGTTATGGCCGGCGGCCCGGCGCGGACAGCTGCTGTGGCTGACGTTGATCCTTGCCGTGGTCACCATGGTGTTGACGCCCATCACCATCAACGCCGGCGGATGGCTCTACGACCTGAGGGCGAACCCCAGCCCGATCTTGCGCGAGCACGCCGAGCGGGGCAGCCTGATGGCCTATTTCGCCGGCGCGTTGCTGGCGACCGCGGTCGTGCTCGTCGTCGTGCGGGTGATCGAACGCCGATCCGACAAGGGCCGCGCCGCCACCCGGACACTCGTCGCGATAGTCGCGCTGGCGGTGGGGATCTCGTCGATGGTCCAGATCTACCGGGTGGGCGACGCTGGTGCTCAATCCGTCTGGGGCACCGAGATCGCGCGCCTGACCAAGAACCACGCGGGCTGAGGGCCCCCTGTCGGCCAAAAGCAGGACGGCCGATCGCGATTCATCCGGCGGGCGTGAGTAGAAACAACCGGAATCGGCGCCGGCCGGCGCGTTCCTGGGCGAGGCGATAATTCGGCCAGGACGCCAGCGCCTTGTCCCACGCTTCATCGCGTTCCGCGCCATCGAGCAGGCGCACCGCCGCCACGCAACGGTGCCCACGCCGGCGCATGGTGACACGTTGCGCCGCTTTGAGATTCGCGGACCAGGATGGGTGGCATGCGCGCCCCCAGTTTGCTCCGATCAGCAACAGGGCCCCATCGAGGGGGACGTATTGCACGGTGGCGCTGCGGGCGAGGCCGGTTTTGCGACCAGAGACGGTGATCCGCACGTTGGGCAGGCCGGCCACATCCAAAACGCCGAGGCGTCCGTTGGTCAGGAAACGCAGCGCGGCTTCGAGCCACTCCACGAGCCGGTGACCGTTCAGGATCAGCACGCGGTAGACCGTCGGGTTGCGGGCCCACCGCTGCAGCGGATTCATGCGACGACTGTATGCCGCGGGTGCCGGACTGGGGCGACGCGTCGATGAAATACCGCTGACGAACCGGGGTTTCGGCGACGGCCCGCGACCGATCGCCGCCGGATAAATAAATTGCTTGATTTAATCCGGCGCGGCGTGTTCACTGAGGCGATGACCGCCGAGCGGGTCGCCCGCTCCGATAGGTCGACAAGCACTCGCGAGGCGATCTTGTCGGCCGCCGAAGTGCTGTTCGCCGAACGCGGGATGTACGCCGTGTCCAATCGGCAGATCAGCGAGGCGGCCGGGCAGGGCAACAACGCCGCGGCGTGCTACCACTTCGGCACCAGGGTCGACCTGCTCCGCGCGATCGAGAGCAAGCACCGCGAGCCGATCGAGGAACTGCGCGCCCAGATGCTGGGCGCCATCGGCGAATCGAGCGAGTTGCGGGACTGGGTCGGCGCGCTGGTTCGCCCGTTGACCGATCATCTGTCCGCGCTGGGCACCCCGACCTGGTACGCCCGGTTCGCCGCGCAGGCGATGGCCGACCCGACATACCGGCATGTGGTCACCAAGGACGCCCTGGCGTCACCGCTGCTGGTCCGCACGCTCGACGGCATCAACCGCTGCCTGCCGGAGCTACCCAAGCGAGTGCGTGCCGAACGGATGGTGATGGTGCGCAACCTACTCATGCACACCTGCGCCGAACACGAGGGCGCACTGGCCGAACACGGACCGCGGTCGCGGTCGGCGTGGCCGGTGGCCGGCGAAGGGCTGATCGATGCGATCGTCGGCCTCTGGCGCGCGCCCGTCCATGTGGGTGCGGCCGGCGGCCAGCCGGGACACACCACCGCGCAGGCCGACAACAGAGGAGCACGATGACCGCAGGATCCACCGCCACCGATCTCCCGGAGTTCCCGATGACGCGGGCCGCCGGCTGCCCGTTCGCCCCACCCCCGAAGGTGTTGGCGCTCAACGCCGACAAGCAGCTGAGCAGGGTGCGGATCTGGGATGGCAGCACCCCCTGGCTCATCCACGGCTACGACGCGATACGCGCGCTGTTCACCGATTCGCGCACCAGCGTCGACGACCGGTTGCCCGGCTATCCGCACTGGAACGAAGGCATGCTGGCCACGGTGCACAAGCGCCCCCGCTCGGTGTTCACCTCCGACGCCGAAGAACACACCCGGTTCCGCCGGATGCTGTCTAAACCGTTCACGTTCAAGCGGGTTGAGGCACTGCGGCCGGCGGTCCAGAAGATCACCGACGACCACATCGACGCCCTGCTCGCCGGCCCGAAGCCCGGTGACATCGTCAGCACCCTGTCGCTGCCGGTCCCGTCGCTGGTCATCAGCGAACTACTGGGCGTGCCCTACGAGGACGCGGAATTCTTCCAGACTCAGGCCCAGCGGGGCATGGGCCGCTACGCGACCGAGGAGGACACCGCCCAGGGTGCTGCCTCGTTGGCCAAGTATCTGGCCAATTTGGTGCGGGCGAAAATGCAAGACCCGTCAGAGGATCTGGTATCCGACCTAGCCGAGCGGGTCAACGCCGACGAGATCAGCGTGCGCGAGGCCGCGCAGTTGGCCACCGGCGTGCTGATCGCGGGCCATGAGACCACGGCGAACATGATCAGCCTGAGCATCGCGGCGTTGCTCGAACACCCGGATCAACGAGCGCTGTTGCACGACACCGACGATCCCAAGGTCATCGCCACCGCGGTCGAAGAGCTGATGCGCTACCTGAGCATCATCCAGACCGGGCAGCGCCGAATTGCCGTCGAGGACATCGAGATCGGCGGTGAAACCATCCGCGCCGGTGACGGCATCATCCTCGACGTCGCCCCCGCGAACTGGGATGAGCGCCAGTTCCCCAATCCCGACCGGCTGGACCTGCTGCGCGAGGACGGGCCGCACGTCGGGTTCGGCTACGGACGCCACCAGTGCGTGGGTCAGCAGCTGGCGCGCATGGAGTTGCAGATCGTCCTGCCCACCCTGCTGCGCCGCGTCCCGACCCTGCGGCTCGCCGTGCCACTGGATGAGCTTCCGTTCAAACACGACGCGCTGGCCTACGGTCTCTACGAGTTGCCTGTGACATGGTGAAACCCGATCTCGCGCTGGACGTTCCCGACCTGCGGGGCAGATTCGCCGTCGTGACGGGGGCCAACAGCGGTCTGGGGTTCGGCCTGGCGAAGCGGCTGTCGGCCGCGGGTGCCGAGGTGGTGCTGGCCGTCCGCGACGGGGCCAAGGGCGAGCGGGCGGTCGCGGACATCCGCCGGGAGGTGCCGCAGGCCAAGCTCACCATCAGACAACTCGACCTGTCGTCGCTACCGAGCGTGGCCGGGCTGGCCGAAGAGCTGACCGCGGAAGGCCGCCCGATCGACATCCTGATCAACAATGCCGGCGTCATGACGCCGCCGCGCCGGCAGCAGACCCGTGACGGCTTCGAATTGCAGTTCGGCACAAATCATTTGGGGCATTTCGCGCTGACCGGACGGTTGCTGGGCTTGCTGCGGGCGGCGGAGTCCGCGCGGGTGGTGACGGTCAGCAGCCTCGCCGCGACCCAGGGCAATCTCGACTTCGGCGACGTCAACGCGCAACGCGGCTATAAACCCATGCGTTCGTACGGGGTCGCCAAGCTGGCGCAATTGATGTTCGCCGTCGAATTGGATCGGCGCAGTCGACGCGGTGGGTGGGGATTGATGTCCAACGCCGCGCACCCGGGTCTGACCAAGACGAACCTGCTCAGCGGCGCGTCGTACGGTCGCACCACACCGACCTTGCAGGCCCGGTTGACGCAGCTGACGTGGCGGCTGCTGCCGTTCATGTGGCTCGACATCGACGAGGGCATCAAGCCGACGTTGTACGCCGCGGTGTCCCCGGATGCGCAGGGCGCCACATACTACGGGCCGCGTGGCTTCTACGAAACGGTCCGGGGCGGTGTCACTTTCGCGAATGTCCCCCGGCTGGCGCGCAGCGAGGCCGACCTGCGCGAGCTGTGGGGGCTCTCCGAACGGCTCACCGGTGTCAGCTATCCGGATTGACCTCAGAAAGTGGTGATAGATGGCGTTCGTCGGTCGCAGTGACGTCAAAGATCCGGGTGCGCAGCAGGACCAGTGGGAACGCCTGGCGCGCAGGCGTGAGCGGTTGTACGCCGACGACGAACAGTTCCGCGATACCAAGCCCGACGACGAAATCGCCGCGGCCGCACGTGCTCCGGGGCTGCGGATCGCCGAGGTGATGGCCACCGTCCTGCAGGGCTACGCCGGGCGGCCGGCGCTCGCGCAGCGCGCCCGCGAGGTCGTCACCGATCCGCAAACGGGCCGTTCGGCGCTGAACTTCCTGCCGCGCTTCGAGACGATCACCTATGCCGATCTGTGGGCGCGGGTGCAGGCCACGGCCGCCGATTGGCATCACCACCGACGGTTCCCGGTTCGCGCCGGGGACTTCGTCTGCGTGCTGGGGTTCGCCAGCATCGACTACACGGCCATCGAATGCGCCTGCATCCACCTCGGCGCCGTGGTGGTGCCCTTGCAGACCAGCGCACCCGCCGCCCAGCACGCGCCGATCCTCGCCGAGACCCGGCCGCGCGTTCTGGCCGTGGGCCTCGACAACCTCGCGACCGCCGTCGAGGCGGCCTTGGCGGGCACCGCGCCCGATCGCTTGATCGTGTTCGACTACGAGCTGCGCGACGATGACCAGCGCGCCGCCTTCGAGGCCGCGGTCGCGCGGCTGTCCGAGGCGGGCAGTGCGCTGACCATCGAGACGATCGATGCCGTCGCCACCCACGGCGCGGTCCTGCCACCCGCGCCCCTGCACGTCGCCGCGGCGGGCGAAGACCCGTTGGCCTGGGTCTTCTACACGTCCGGCAGCACCGGCACGCCCAAGGGAGCGATGTTCACCGAAAGCCTTTGTATAGGGACCTGGTTGGCGCAATCCGACCAGCCCGTCATCACGCTGAGCTACATGCCGATGAGTCACTTGATCGGTTACGGATATGTAATCCTGACCCTCGCCAACGGGGGCACCAGCTATTTCGCCGCCAAGAGCGACCTCTCGACCCTGTTCGAGGACCTGGCACTGGTGCGGCCCACCTCCATGAGCCTGGTGCCACGGGTCTGTGAGATGTTCTTTCACCACTACCAGCGCGAGCTGGACCGCCACGTCATGTCCGGTGCCGACCCCGATACCGCCCGGGCGCAGATCACCACGGCGATCCGCGAGGAGATCCTGGGCGGTCGCGTGCTGGCGGTGGGTTGCGGCTCGGCCGCGTTGTCCCCGGAGATCAAGGAGTTCATGGAGGAGGTGCTCGATCAGCACCTGCTGATCGGCTATTCGTCCACCGAGATCGCCGGCGGGATGATCGTGGCCGACGAGCACGTGCTGCGGCCCCCGGTCATCGACTACAAACTGCTCGACGTACCCGAACTCGGCTATTTCACCACCGACAAGCCTTATCCGCGAGGCGAATTGGCGGTAAAGTCGGCTCGCTTCATGGCCGGCTACTACAACCGGCCCGACCTGACCGCCACGATGTTCGACGAGGACGGTTACTACAAGACCGGTGACATCATGGCCGAGGTCGGCCCGGACCAGTTGCGCTACGTCGACCGCCGCAACAACGTGATCAAGCTCGCCCAGGGTGAGTTCGTGGCGGTCTCTCGCCTGGAGGCGCTGTATTCGACCAGCGCCCTGATCCATCAGATCTACATCTACGGCAACAGCGCCCGCTCCTTCCTGCTGGCCGTGATCGTGCCGGCCGAAGGCGGCGCCGACGCGTCGGCGATCGCCCGGTCGCTGCGGCAGATCGCACGCGACAACCACCTCAACGGCTACGAGATCCCCCGCGAATTCCTGATCGAAACCGAACCGTTCAGTCTGGCCAACGGCTTGCTGTCCGGCGTCGGAAAGTTCCTACGACCCAAGCTCAGAGAGCGCTACGGTGAGCGGCTCGAACAGCTCTACGCCGACATGGCCGACGACCAGCTCGGGCAGCTTCGCGCCCTGCGCACCGGCGGCGCCGATCAGCCGGTGCTGGCCACCGTCACCAAGGCGGTGCAGGCCACCCTCGGCGTGCCCGCGGCCGATGTGTCCCCGGAGGCGCGGTTCATTGACCTGGGCGGTGATTCCCTTTCGGCGCTGACCTTTTCGACCCTGCTTACCGACATCTACGGCGTCGACGTTCCGGTCGGCGTGGTGATCGACCCGACCGGTGACCTGCTCACCATCGCCGACCACATCGACCGGCATCGGGACTCCGACGTACTGAGCTTCGCGTCGGTCCACGGCACCGACGGCGTCGAGGTCCACGCCGAAGACCTGACCTTGAACAAGTTCCTCGACGACGACATTTTGAAGTCCGCGACGCTGCTCCCACCGCCGACAGCCGAGGTGCGCACCGTTCTCCTCACCGGCGCAACCGGTTTCCTCGGCCGTTTCCTCGCCATGGAATGGCTCGAGGGGGTTGCAGGCCAGGACGGCAACCTGATCTGCCTCACCCGGGGTGCCGATGCCGTGCAGGCCCGTCAGCGAATCGAGGCGGCGCTGGGCTCGGATCCCACGCTGCTGGAACGCTTCCGGTCCCTCGCCGCCGATCATCTCGAAGTCGTCCCGGGTGACATCGGCAAGCCACGGTTCGGGCTGGATGAGGCGACGTGGCGGCGCCTGGCCGACACCGTCGACCTCGTCGTGCACCCCGCGGCGCACGTCAACCACGTGCTGCCCTATCGCCAACTTTTCACGCCCAATGTCGTGGGCACCGCCGAAATCATCCGGCTGGCAATCACGGCCAGGCTCAAGCCGATTCACTACGTCTCCACCCTGGGGGTCAGCGCCGTCGCCCATCAACTCGTCGACGAGGACACCGACATCCGCCGCTCGGTGCCCAGCTGCACAATCGGCGACGACTACGCCAACGGTTACGGGATCAGCAAATGGGCCGGCGAGGTCCTGATGCGCGAGGCACACGACGTGTGCGGGTTACCGATTGCGGTGTTCCGGCCCGGCATGATCCTGGCCGACAGCCGGCACGCGGGACAGATCAACGTGCCTGACATCTTCACCCGGCTGCTGTTCAGCCTGGTCGCCACCGGCGTCGCTCCGCGCTCGTTCTACCGGGGCGCTAACGATCCGGACGGCGCCCGCCCACACTACGAGGGTCTGCCGGTGGACTTCCTGGCGGACGCGATCGCCTCGATCGGGCCACGGCACGGCATCAGCTTCGACACCTACAACACGACAAATCCGCACGACGACGGAATCTCGCTGGACACCTTCGTCGACTGGATCGTCGCGGCGGGCTATCCGGTCGAGAAGATCGACGACTATCCGGCCTGGCTGGCGCGGTTCGAGACGGCAATGCGCGCGCTACCCGAACGCCAGCGCGCACAGTCCGTCCTCGGCGTGCTGGACGTCTACCGTGAACCCATGACCGCGATAGCCGGGTCGCCGGTGCCCGGGGCGCGATTCCGGGCGGCCGTCGAACATTCGGGTCGCACCATCCCGCATGTCTCGCAGCAGTTGATCGAGAAGTACCTCGAAGACCTGGAACGGATCGGTGTGCTCTCCCCCCGGTTCAAAACGTAGGTGATCGCAACGAAGGGACGATGATGTCCAGCCCAGCCCAAACGCTTTACCCCGAAGGCGTGATCGGCGCGCCCAAGGATCGCCGCGGTCACGCCGCGGAGTTCAGCACCGGCCTGCCACCCGGCACCGAGGTGTTCTCCGCCGACAATCACATCTCGGTGGCCGATGACATCTTCTACCAAGGCTTTCCCGACGAGCTCAAGGAGCAGGCCCCGCGGATCTGGTATGAGGACGGCGCGTATCTGCTCGGGTCGCCCGGGCAATCCATGGTGGTCGGCGATTTCAGCGCGGTGCTCATGCAATACGACGATCTGGCCGGGGCGGCCACGAACAACGTCGAAGCCCGGGTTCGCGAGCTCGCCGAGGACGGCGTCGACAGGGAACTGGCCTTCCCCAACGCGGTGCTCGCGCTGTTCCACCACCCTGACCACCAGATCCGCGAGCGGATCTTTCGCGTCTACAACGAGCACATCGCCGGCGTTCAGGAACGCTCCCGCGGGCGCTGCTACGGCGTCGGACTGATCAACTGGTGGGATCCGGCCGGCGCGCGCCGCACCTTGGCCGAGTTGAAGTCGTTGGGGCTCACCACGTTTCTGATGCCGATCAGCCCCGGCAACGATGCCAACGGCCAGCCCATCGACTATTCGAGCGCGGCGATGAGTGCGGTCTGGGATGAGATCGAGGAGGCCGGGCTGCCCGTCACGCACCACATCGGCGAGAGCCAGCCCAAGTTTCCCAGCGAGGTCAACAGCGTCGCGGTGGCCATGATGGTCAACATCGACTCATTCCGGGAGATGTTCTCCAAGTATATCTTCGGCGGCATCCTGGACCGGCATCCGCAGCTGCGGATCGGCTGGTTCGAGGGCGGCATCGCGTGGGTGCCGACGGCCCTGCAGGACGCCGAGCATGTGCTGGCCTCCTACCGGCACATGCTGGCGCACCAACCCGAGCGGGAGGTCCGCCATTACTGGGATGAGCACATGTGCGCCTCGTTCATGGTCGATCCGCTGGGGCTGCGGCAGATCGAGGAGATCGGGATCGACAAGGTGATGTGGTCATCCGATTATCCGCACAACGAAAGCACTTTCGGCTATTCGGAGCGGTCCCTGGCCGCCGTGGTCGACGCCGTCGGTGCGCATGACGCCGTTCGGGTGGTCGGCGGCAACATCAGGAATTTTCTGGGGATCTCGGCATGACGAACTCGGTGGCCGCCCGCACCTCGGCGCTCGATATACCCGACGAACCCGACTGGGCCCGCATGCGCATCGAGACAGGAGCGCGGCTGCGGTCCGCCATGTCCGAGCACGGCGTCGACGCGCTGATCCTGCTGATGAACGGCTACGTCGGATACGCGACCGGGGTGAGTTGGCCGCTGTTGGACGCCGGCCTGTCCCACGTCGAGCGTCCGGTCGCCGTCGTGCTCGCCGACGACGTGCATCCACACCTGTTCATGCCGTTGCGCAGCGGGGCGTCCGCGGAGTACCCCGTGCCAGACGACCACCTGCACGGCCCCGCCTACCTCGAGTTCGACTCCGGCGTCGAGGATTTCGCTCGGAAACTGTCCGATCTCATTCCGCCGGGCGCCAGCGTGGCCGTCGACGAACTCACCGGCGCCATGCGCCGCTCGACGTCCACGCTGTTCCCGGGTGGCCCGCCGACCGACGCGGCGATCGTGCTCGGGGCGGCGCAACTGGTCAAGACCCGCGACGAGCTGTCCTGTCTTCGCAGGGCCGCCCGCATCACCGAACAGGCGATCGTCGACGTGCAGGAGCCGCTGAAGCCGGGCGCACGACAGATCGATCTCTCGGCCACCTTCGTGCGGCGGGCGTTCGAACTCGGTGCCACCACCAACATGCTCGAGGCGATCTGGCAGGTGATGCCGAGTTCGCGGGAAGCCGGCGTGTGGACGACGCACGGCGATCTGGCGCTGCCCCTGCTGCCCACCGACCGGGAGCTGTCCGCCGGCGACGTGCTGTGGACCGACATCAGCATCACCTACCACGGATACTGTTCGGACTTCGGCCGCACCTGGATCGTCGGCGACCGGCCCACGCCGCGGCAGCAAGATCAGTTCCGGCAGTGGCGCACGGTCCTGGACGCCGTGCTCGCCGTGACCAAAGCCGGTGTGACTTCGGGGGATTTGGCGCGCGCCGCGATCACGGCCAACGGTGGCCGCAAACCATGGCTGCCGCATTTCTATCTGGGTCACGGCATCGGCACCTACCCCGCGGAGGCGCCGATGATCGGAACGGATCTCGGCGCGGAGTTCGACGACAACTTCGTCTTTCCGCCCGGCATGGTGCTGGTTCTGGAGCCGGTGATGTGGGAGGACGGCACCGGAGGCTACCGCAGTGAGGAGATCGTGGTGATCACCGAAGACGGCTACGCGCCGATCACCGACTACCCCTACACCCCGTATGGCGACTGAAGTCCTGCCCGACGCGCGCGAATTGCGTTCGGGCCGAAGGGAACGGGCGCTGGCCCAGATGGCGGAGCACGACCTCGACATCCTGGTACTGGGCCGGCAGGCCAATATCCGCTACGTCACCGGCGCCCCGCAGCTATGGATTGCCGGCACCCGCCCGTTCGGCCCGATGTGTGTGCTGGTGCGCGACACCGGAGACATCTATCTCAACAGCACCGACGACGAGGGTGTGCCGGAGGAGATCGGCCACGACCACCTCTACGGGCTGGCCTGGAACCCACTGACCCTCATCGACGTCCTGAAGAAGATCGAGGGCGCCGACGCGGCACGGCGGGTCGGAACCGATGCGATCACACCGACTTTCGCGGCGTTGCTGCCCGAGGCGTTCCCCAATGCCGAGCTGGTCGACGCGGAGCCCGCCATGCGGGCGGCGCGACGCATCAAGACGCCGGACGAAATCGCGGCGATGGGCCAGGCCGTCCGGGTCGCCGAACACGGACTGGCAACCGCGCTCAGCGAATTGGCGCCGGGCGTGTCGGAGCGGACGCTGGCTGGGGTGATGATGGAGGCGATGGCCGCGGGCGGGGTGAGCACGCCGGCGACCCAGGACGCCGCGTGGGTGACGTCGCGCGAACAACCGTGGCGTCGCGCCGCCGCGTCCGAGGTCCGGCCGGGTGACCTCGTCGCGTTCGCCGCGGGCGCACTGGCGAACGGCTATGTCGCCGAGGTGGGGCGGACCCGGCCGGCCGGCGATACCGTCACCGACGAGGTCCGCACGCTCTTCGAGCGCTCGCATGTGTTGTACGACAAGATGGTTGCCGCATGCCGCCCCGGCGCGTCCACCCGCGACCTGCTCGCCGCCTACGCGACGGCCGGTGAGCCGGTGCCGCCGATGCCGGTCGCGCACGGGCTGGGGTTGGGGTTCGATCCGCCCGTGGTGTCCGAAACGCTGCTGGCCGCGGGCGAACACGACGTGCTCGAGGCGGGGATGGTGTTGGCGATCACCGGATATGTGTGGCGAGAGGGCCTCGGCGCGGTGTACCGCCGGGACACCGTGCACATCACCGTTAATGGTGTCGATGTACTGACCACCAGTCGATCGTGGGGTTAGCGGCTGAAATAACTTGTGCCACTTTGGTTTCATTGGTCACAAAGCGGGACGTTTTGTCGGTGGGCATCGCTAGTTTGGCGGTGTGAGTGATGAGCAGGATGTCGAGGCGGCGTTCGATGCGCTCGATGCCGCCTGGGATCGCGTGTGCGCGCTGAACGTCGACGCGCTGAAGCCCCGGCAGCAGTTGGCGGTGTTGGCGCGCTGCGAAAAGCAGCGCCGGCGCATCCCAGCCGTCGAGCACCCCGTGATCAAT